>DDVC01000168.1:640-761 GCA_002345145.1 Bacteroidetes bacterium UBA2322 | reverse complement strand
CCTAAAACTACACAATGGTACCTACGCAGCTGAACATGCCCATAATATAGCTGCCTTTTTTGAGGCTGTTTCGGCTTACGATGCACAAAAATTTATCCTCCTCAAACAACCATAACATAGC
>DDVC01000168.1:0-444 GCA_002345145.1 Bacteroidetes bacterium UBA2322 | reverse complement strand
CATAACATAGCGTTCAAGTAATGCAAGGTTATTTTGCTGTATCTGCGTTTCCGGTAAACAAAATTATTGGTTTGTGGTTTTTTATTCCAATAAACAATGCCTATCTTTGTGCTTTGGTATTTTGTGTAAGTTTTTGATGTACTAATTTTATGAAAAGTTGTGCTTGAAACACCGCCAATTTAATAATACAGTGAAGCAAAAAAAACTATTTTAGCCGGTGGATTATATGTTTGAAAGGAAAAAACATTGGCTTTGTTTTAAAAGTCAGTCTATTTTGTCTATGATTATTTAAATTAAAAATACGCTTGAGCATTAGCATTTTGGGTTAAGGGGTGTGGCAACCACCCCGCGGTAACTTGTAAAAAAGCAGAATGTATCGGGTTGTTTTTTTGTCTATTCTTTTTTGTATTATTTTGTAAAATTTGCGCCACTAAAAAACGAACA
>DDVC01000226.1 GCA_002345145.1 Bacteroidetes bacterium UBA2322 | reverse complement strand
TATCCTGCTTCTTGCGTCTTTGCGAGAGCCATAAAAAGCACAAAAACCATGAAAAAAATACTCATACTGGGCGGCACGCACTTTGTAGGACGAGCGCTAACCGAAATTTTATTGCAACAAACCAACGAGGAGTACGAGGTAGTTCTGTTTAACAGAGGTAAATCGCACCCTCACTTATTTCCGCAGTTGCGAAAAATTCAGGGCGACCGCGAAACCGATGCCTTGTATCAAACCTGTAACGAAGATTGGGATGCCGTGCTGGATATATCGGGTTATTTTCCCGATACCATACAAGCTTATGCAGAGCGCATCAAACACCATTGCGGCAGATACATTTTTGTATCTACCGCCTCGGTTTACAACCTGCAAAACTCCGAAAACAAACGAATAACCGAAGATTTTGAGCTGCTCACCTGCTCCAAAGCCGAACGAACCGATAAAACAATGGCTACCTACGGACAACGCAAAGTAGCCTGCGAACAAGCGCTGCTGCAATGTAACGGGCTCGATGCGGTTATTTTTCGCCCATCGGTGGTGTATGGTAAATACGACCCGTTCGATAGGCATTATTATTGGTTATACCGTGCCAAACACAACGCCCGCATACTACTGCCCGCAAGCGCTAAAACCTCGTTTGATGCCTTTACTTATGTAAACGACCTTGCCCAAGCGCTCATAGCTGCCATACATGCGCCCACACACCGGCAGGTTTACAATGCCAGCACCCACGCCCCCACAAGTTTATGGGAAATGGTAAAAGCCATGGCAAATGCCCTGCACACCCACCCCGAATGGGTAGAAGTGCCCGCCCATTTTTTAGACCACCAAAAAGTGCAAGTTTGGACCGATATTCCCCTCTGGATGAACGGCAGCTTTTTAATGATGGACAACACCCGTTTAACCCAAGATTTCCCGATACAACTTACCCCACTACAAACCTCCTTTGAGCAAACAGCCCTGTATTACGAGCAGTTAAACTGGTACCTGCCCAAAACAGGCATTTCGCTCCACGAGGAAGAAGATGTGATTGAACTTTGGGAAGAAAAAAACAACGGTTAATGCCCATTGGTGCAGGCATAACCCGTTTTAATCAGTCAGTCCAACAATTTTGGCGCTCCACTCGCATAAGTCCGTCCATTTATCCTTGTCATACGATTCTTCCGATGAAGGAATCATTTTATCTCGGTCAAAGTATTTGCCGGTAACACCTTTATACTTGTCTTTCTGCCAGTTCGCAAATATAATGTTAGGGTTATTTTTATTATTTCCGCATTATCACTATATACTCATTATTCATTGTTTCGTCTTTCTTCCCTGTTACGTTTGTTGGGCTGTTTTTGCTTGGCATACGCTTGTTAGGGATATTACGGATAATTGTTTCTAAGTGTGTAAAACCCTGATTTTCAAAAAAATCTTTGGTTATTTCATCTGTTGGTAAAACTTCGCCTTTTACTTTTCTGTTACCCACAACAAAACAAGCATAACCGCCTTTTTTAATGGTTTTGGCTACGTTTCCAATAGACTTTTGATAGTCGCAATAAAAAGAAGAAACTTCTGCGGCTCTTTTTTCATCTACTGCTACAATTTTTTCAAGACTTTCTTTGAGCGCCAAACTATCAAAATTACAAACTTCTTTTTGTCGTTTACCACCCATCAAATTGTTGTCTATTTGGTTGGCATTTTCTACATCCAACCATTCGTTGGCAAGTCTTGAAAATTGTCCATAAGCAACTGTTGTGCGGCTATCTCCATAAGGTGGTGAAGTTACCACAATATCAACACTCTCCTCTTCAATATGCCGAACTTCATTACTGGTGTTAAAATCATACACTTGTGAAGTAGCATTTTGTTTTTGCTCTACAAATGCTTTTAGTCCTTTGTGGTTTCGGGCTAATTTACTTTGCATTAAGCCAAAAACATCGGGGTTAAACTTTTGCATTTGTTCAGTTGTCATTCGGAACATTTTAAACTCGCTATTGCGTGTAAAGCTACTTTCCCTAACGGTTTCGCTAAATGCTACTTTAAAAAAATTGCTTACATTTTCGTCTTCTATATTATCAATAAAGGTTTTGATGATGGCTAATTTTTCTTGTACCGCTTTGTCAAACCAAAAATCAATATTGTTGATTTGTGGAATAACTATGCTTATCTTATTAGCAAAATTAAACATCAGGGAAAACATATAATCGTTGAAATCTTTGAGATACAAGTCTAAAAGTTGCAGGTTTATCTTTGTTGTTTTTGTTTTGGCAATAAGTCTTGCCAAAGGGTTCAAGTCTGTTCCAATAGCATTTATTCCCTTTAAATTAGCTTCTACTAAACTCGTTCCCGTTCCACAATAAGGGTCAAAAAGTAAATGACTATCCGCGCCGTACTTTACTAAAATACGTTCTGCAATTTGCGGTATCATCATTGCAGGGTAGTTATGGTAGCAATGGGTAAATTGTTTTGTGTTTGCCCCAACAAAATCCCACGAGTAATCTATGTATTTCATAAAAGACTTTCTTTTTTGTTAAAACAATTCATCAGTTTACTTTCGTCTGTGCGAAATGCTGTACCATGATTTCGTACCGAACCACGTAAATTAACATGCATACGAATATCTACTAAAATTTCCTCTTTGGAAATCATCTCCAAGAGCTTCCTCCCGCTTGGTTCTGAAAGTAGGTAGGCTTCGTTATAATAAAATTCTTCCTTTTCGTCTGAGTTTACCCTTGTTTCCGCTTGCACAAGCACCAGAGCAGGCATTTTCTTTCTGAAAGTTTCCGCCAAATTATCAGCTTGCCACTCTGCTATCAACGTTCCGTCATTGTGATACATTTGCAAACTTGTTTTAGTTGTTTTCAAATACAAACCTTGAGGATTGGGTTTACTACCCACAAAACAATAAAGCGCTAATCTGCCTGTGGTGTCTTTGTAGCCATAATTTTTGATTACCTCAATTTGTTTGATTTTCCAAACTGCCTTGTTAAAAGTAAACATTGTTACAGGTGTAGAGGCGTTTTTACGCTTAGATTTCAGTTCAATGGTTCCAAAATCAGGTAGTTTAATGTTGTTTTCTACAATTCCAAGCAAAGTTTCCAAAGTATAACCTATACCTGTATTTCCTTTTCGCATAGAAACAACATAGCCCATTTTCTTTACTTTTTCTAACTTGGCTTGTAAAGTCTTTACTTCCATTTTGTTGTTTTCAGTTATTTATCTTAAAAAGGAGCATTCAGTTTTTCAACAGCTTTTTTAGCTTTATCTTCATTTCGGCAAGCAATAACCACATACCGGTTGTTATAGCAGGTAAGTATATGCCGCGCACAAGCATACCCCAATCCGGTATTGCCGCCTGTTATGATAACAGTTTGTAGGTTGGTCATCATTATTCCTCTATTTGCGGAGTTAGTTGCAGTTTGGTTACATCAAACTGTTTGGCTTTTACCCGCTCAATAATTTGGTTGTACGTTTCGGGGCTCATTTTTGGCGTTCTCGATAGTATCCATAAATACTTTCTGTTCGGATGCCCCACTACGGCATAGCTGTAATCGTCTGCCAAATCAATTATCCAGTACTTACCCCTGAATGGCCAAAAGAACTGCACTTTCAGTTTGGCATTGCCGGTGTTTTTATCCACAAAAGCCTTGCCTTTAATGTACGATTCTTTACCGGTTACGCTGTCTTTTTTGCATCGGTTTTCCACCACCACATACCCCTTATCGCTAAGCGTATATTCGGCGGTAGTGCAGTGGCAACCCGCCTGAAACCTTTGCGGAAAGGAGGCTATTTCATACCATTTACCCGCATATTTTGTGAGGTCAACAGCCGCAACAGTTTCTAACGGCTGCGCTTTTAAAAAGGAGGTTATGAGCAAAACAGAAGCAATCAACAAGCCCATAATAAACAGTTTAACAGTAAGTCCGGTAAACGAAAAAAAAGTTTTCACAGCGGGTAGTTTATATTAGTGATCAATAATTTGCAGGCTTCATAGTCTTTGCAGCGTACAAGGTACAAACAAAAGCCCAAACCTCATTGCATCATTGCGAAAAACAAAATCGGGCAAGGTTTTTTAGGAAAGCACAAACCACTAACCACTAACCACTAATTTGCGCCTTTGCGAGAA
>DDVC01000225.1:22617-72695 GCA_002345145.1 Bacteroidetes bacterium UBA2322 | reverse complement strand
GTCTTCGTCCATATAACGGCGGGTGCCGGGCGAGAGCCAGTAGGCGAGGTCTGCCCATGAACCACCTTTTACTACCCGAGATTTATCGCTGATAAGGGTGGTTTTATCACTTTCATAAACAGCCTGCGACATATCATCGCCATCGCGGTAGTTTTTCACATCAGCTTTACGGAAATTGGTACGGTTGCCAATTTCGTCTTCGGTAAGTTGGCGGTATTGTATTCTTCCTAAACTGTCTTTGGGAGCAGGAGCGCCACCGGCATCGGTTACGCGGGTTTCAAATTCATTACCGCGGAAGGGGTTAAAATCGTTGGCATCTAAGGAGGTCATGGGTCTGTAAACATCTAAACACCACTCGCTCACGTTACCACCCATGTTGTATAAGCCAAAGTCATTGGGTATATAACTTTTTACCGGGGCTGTAATTTCGGCATTATCGTTTAGGCGGCCAGCCACACCCATGTAGTCACCTGCTCCACGCTTAAAGTTAGCCAACATATCGCCATGCCACTTTCCATGTTGAGCGTGGCGAACCCCTTCGCCTTTCCACGGGTAGATTTTGCGGTCGGTAAAACGCTCTTCCTTATCTGATTCACTGGTAATGGCAAGGGCTGCGTATTCCCATTCAGCTTCGGTAGGAAGGCGGTAATCGGGCAATAAAACACCGTCTTCAAATTTTACTCTGCGAGTTTCAGGACCATTGGGGTCTAAATTTTTCATGCCTTTCTTTTCTACCCCTTCGTACTGACCAAGCAGGTAGGCTTCGGTATTAAAATGCTCGGCGCCGTATTGGTTGGGGTCAAGCTCTAAAATACCTTCTTTTACCATAAGACCTTCGTTTACGCGGTCGGTACGCCAGCGGCAAAACTCGTTTGCCTGTAACCAACTTACACCCACTACCGGATACTCATTATAGGAGGGCATACGGAAGTAGTTGCGCACATAAGGCTCATTGTAAGCCAGCTCATCTAACCAAACTAATGTATCGGGAATGGCTTTGCGCACCAATTCGGGGTATTGTTCGCCAAAAATGCGGTTTAACCAGTAAAGGTATTCCCGATAGGCTATATTAGACACTTCGGTTTCGTCCATGTAAAAAGAAGATACCGTTACGCGGCGCGGGATATTGTCGTAGTCATACGTAACGTCTTGTTCTACGGCGCCCATGGTAAATGTGCCTCCGGGAATCAGCACCAGCCCCGGACCTGTTTTTTGTTCTTTTGCCTCGGGCGCTTCAAACCCTCCCCATTTGGGGTCGTTGTAGTTCCACCCTGTTGCTGAAGAGGTAGGATTTTTTTTGCTGCAAGAGGAGATAGTTATTACCATTAGGGCAACAACCATCAGTTGCAAAGGAAATTTAACCAAGTTTTTCATCTTTTCCTAAGTTTATGATTGTTTGTTTTTTTGAAAAGGGCAATTATTTTTTGAACGTTTGATGCAACTATTTTCACATAGAGCACGTCTAATGCGTAAAAAGCACGTAAATATAGGCAAATTTTGCTGATGCTTTACCGGTAGCAGCCAAATTACGTCAATACTTGCGGCAAAATGACACTTTCCTGTACTTTGGCGGGCAAAAATACTATTTATTGAACGGTATTTTGTACAAATTATTATCGGGGTGAAAAAATTTCGGGACATTCGCCCGATTTTTTTCGTCTTATTTTTTTATCTGCCCCTTTCCTGAGTCCTAAATCTACTATGGTAGAAATTTCGTGTGCGCCCGCTCCGGTTGCTAAGGGTCCTATATGTATATCGTAGCTGTACCCTATGCGCACTATGCCCGCCCTTAATCCGGCAAGCAGTATAAGTGCATCGGTATTGCGAACGGTGTGGCGCATAAACAAGCCTCCAAACAAGATACCTTTTCCAACATAAGCGCCACCGTTTACCTGATAATGCCGCCCTTGGTTAATAAAGAGCAGGTTGGGGCTGATGTATAGTTGCGATTCGCCTATAATTTTTGGTCCCACATAAAACACCCTTCCAACATGGGCGGAGGTTCTGATGGCAAGGTCGTTTCGGGAGTCACTGGTGGCGGTAAAGGCTAACGAAGGGGTTGTTACATGTTTTACCGATGCTCCGATATAAAAATTGCTGTTGTAAGCCAGCAGCCCGCCGCCAATGTCTAACCGGTGAATGCTGTTTCTTTCGGGCGTTAAATCGGGGCTTATACCACCTGTATTGCCGGTAGTGGGGTCTATCATATCGCCAAAAATGAGCTTATCCCAGTTAATGGATTGTTGAAGATAGCCTATTTGCACACCTGCCTTTATACGCAGGTTGGAGGTAAACTTAAGCTCGTAGGCATACAAACCGTTTACATAGTACGTGTTGTATATGCCTCCTTCCCCGGCACGGTCGGCAAGTACCGACATGCCAAAGCTGCTGTTCAGGTTATCAAAATGCTGGTCATAGGAGGCGGCAAAAGTTAAAAAGGCATTGCCAAAGCCCGGATACTGATGCCTGTAATTAACGGTAAAGCGCGGATCCCAAGTAAAACCTATCATTGCCGGATTTACATGTGCCGGCGATGCATAAAATTGACTAAATTCGGGGTCTTGCGCCCAACCTTTGGGGGCAAAAATGCTACTTAGTATTACCAGCGTTACTACAATATACCGTTTCATAAGGCGCTTTCTGTTTTTACCTATCGGCAAACCAAATGCAGGTTTTTACCGTTTTTCTGTTTACCGGTTGCTTGCCTCCGTTTTTGACTGTTTTTTTTGAACTCGCAAAGTTAGTCCTATTTTTTATTTTTTTGTCAATGGGATTTGCTCCAACCTTTTAACTTCTCTGCTATGTTCCGTTTTTTTGTTTCTTGCTTATGCTTCTTTTATTTATGGTTTGCAAGTTTTAGCTCTGTAGCACAACCAACCCAAACCCAGTTTTTTGGTGGTTATACCATTGCGTGGCAACCACAAACCTTTAATGCCCCTACCCCAACTAACCCCGATCTACAAGTACCCTCGCTCACTTTTAAAGATGCCGAGTTCAACTTTTTACAGCACCCACTACCCTATTGGTCTAACAGGTTGCCTTTAAACGCAACCACCGCACAACAAGTTTCGGTTTCTTTAGTTAATATGCGCTTTGAACCTGCCGGCTTTTCTTACAACGCACCCTTTAACGCCCTCATTAGCACAGATATTGCCCCAACTGCCGCAGTTGCGACAGAAAAAAAACGCCCTTTTGCAGTGGTTACTTTTATTCCGCTGCGCTACCACCCTATTACCGGAGAGTTGGAAAAACTAATTTCGTTTGACCTTGAGGTAAAAATCGGTTCCGGGTTACCTTCACAAAATACACTACTGCAAGCTAAAAGCAATCGGTCTTACACCACTAACTCTGTTTTAAACAGCGGCGCTTTTTACAGTTTTAAAACAGATAAAACGGGTATGCACAAAATTGATTATGCCTTTCTGCAATCATTGGGCATAACTTCGCTCGGCGCTATGTCTGATTTACGCATTTACGGCAATGGCGGCGGTATGTTGCCCGAACTTGCCGGAGCCGATAAATTTGATGACTTGGTTGAAAATCCCATCTTGGTTTTTGACCAAAATGGCAACAATGTTTTTGACCCTGCCGATTATGTTGTCTTTTATGCCGAAAGTGCCGACAAGTGGCTTCCACTACCAAGCCAAGGGCGTTTTACCTTCCAAAAACACCTTTATAGTACACACAATTTTTATTTCCTCACCTTTGATAAAGGAGCCGGTAAGCGCATTAGCGCCGCACCCCAAAATACCGCCTATAATACAGAGGTTACTGCCTTTACAGACTATGCAGTGCATCAAACGGAGCGCATACAAATACTTAAAAGTGGACGAAACTGGCTGGGCGAAGAGTTTAATGTAGAGTTATCGCAAAACTTCAACTTCGGTTTTCCGCACCTTATTCCCGAACAACCCTTAACTCTGCGCACACAGGTAGCTGCACGTTATATTACCGGTAACTCAGCCGGGGTAAACAGCATTTTCAGGGTTTCAGCAAACGGTACCTTGGTACAAACCATTGGCGTAAGTTCTGTAACCGGTAGTTATGAGGGATTTTTTGCCAACATGGGTTCTGCTACCACTCAGTTTACGGCTTCTTCTCCCAACCTCACCATTAACCTAACCTATTCTAAACCTACCAGCGGCGCTATTGGTTGGCTTGATTTTATTGAACTTAATGCCCGAAGACAACTCACTTTTGACGGCGGTCAAGTGATATTTTCCGACCCGCTATCTGTGGGAACCAATAAATTAGCCCGATTTGTTCTGCAATCTAACGCAACAAACCCCACTGTTTGGGATATTACCACCCCCACCGAAACTGCCCAATACCAGCTCACACCCCAAAACGCCGGTCAATTTATTTTTTATGCCTCGGCTAATACACTTCGCCGCTACATTGTTTTTGATGGTACGCAGTTTCATATACCTACTGCTGTGGGAAGCCTACCTAATCAAAACCTGCACACACCCGAAATTATTGACTTTATTATCATTGCCCACCCCGATTTTTTACCCGCCGCCCAACGACTTGCCGATTACCGACAAACTAATAACAATCTGAGGGTTAAAGTGGTAACGCCACAGGAAATTTACAACGAATTTTCATCGGGAACACCCGATATTTCAGCTATCAGAGATTACGTCAAAATGTTTTACGACAGGGCAGAAGGAAACGCCAATCTTATGCCTAAATATCTGCTACTATTTGGCGATGCCTCCTACGATTTTAAAAGTATTGAGTTTAAAGTGGGCAATAATCATAACTTTGTGCCTACCTACCAAAGTGTAGAGTCGTTAAACTCCTTAGACAGCTATTGTACCGATGATTATTTTGGACTTTTAGATGATAACGAAGGGCAAAATCTTTCGCAATCTACCCAACTACTCGATATTGCCATAGGTAGAATACCGGTTAAAACCCCTACCGAAGCACAACAAGTGGTTGATAAAATACTCAATTACCACTCCTCCGCTACCATAGGCGACTGGCGTAACAACATAACCCTTGTTGCTGATGATGAAGATGGCGGGCTGCACTATTTTGATGCTGAAATTCATGCCGAAGCTCTGCAAGCCAACAACCCCATCTTCAATTTAGACAAAATATACATTGACACCTACCCCCAAATTTCTACCGCCGGCGGCAATCTTTATCCGGAGGTAAACATGGCTATCAACAACAAAATTTTTTCGGGCACTTTCATCATGAACTACGTAGGGCACGGCGGCGAGGCAGGCTGGGCACACGAAAGAATCCTTAAAATTGACGATATTAGAAGCTGGCGAAACATTAATCATTTGCCACTCTTTATTACCGCCACTTGCAGTTTTAGCCGCTACGATAATCCCGAAAAAGAATCGGCAGGAGAGCTGCTGATGATTAAACCCGATGGCGGCGCTATTGCCCTAATGACCACAGTAAGGTTAGTATTTGCCAGCGCTAACCAACGGCTAAATACCGTATTTATTAACCGCTTGTTCCAAAAAGATGCCGCAGGCAATCCTCTTGCCCTTGGCGAAATTGCCCGATTAGCCAAAAATGACGCAAACGCACTTACCAGCGCCAGCAATAACCGCAAGTTTGTACTACTTGGCGACCCATCTATGGTACTTGCCTATCCGCAACACAAGGCGATTATTACTTCCATTAATAACCAACCTATGCCACAAAGCGCTATTGCTGATACCATTAAAGCGCTATCGCAGGTAACTATGACCGGGCAAATTACTAATGAAGCAGGTAATAAACTAACTAATTTCTCCGGCACTGTTTATCCCATTATCTTTGATAAACCGGCAAGTGTAATTACCCGTAAAAATGATACCGGAAGCCGAATAGATACCTTTCAGCTACGCCGCAACATTATTTTCAGGGGTAAAGCCAGTGTTACCAATGGTGAGTTTACTTTTTCTTTTATCACTCCCAAAGATATTGCCTATCAGTTTGGCGCAGGCAGAATCAGCCTGTATGCCGATAATGGCTTAGATACCGATGCTCATGGATTTAACCAACAAATTATTGTGGGCGGTGTGGCAGATGATGCCACCCAAGACAATAGCGGTCCTGATGTGAAGCTGTATCTCAACGATGAAAAATTTGTTTTTGGTGGCACTACTAATACCAACCCTATCCTTATAGCTAAACTTTCCGATGCCAGTGGAATCAATACGGTGGGTAATGGCATCGGGCGCAATTTAACTGCTGTGTTAAATGATGATAACAAAAATTCTATTGCCTTAAACCAATACTACAAAGCCGCTTTAGATGATTTTACCAAGGGCGAAGCGCGCTATCTGCTCAACAACTTACCCGATGGGCTTCACACCCTCAATGTAAATGCCTGGGATACTCACAATAATTTGGGTAAAGGTTACACCGAGTTTATTGTAGCTTCCGATGCCAACATTGCCCTTTCGCATGTACTGAATTACCCCAATCCTTTTACCGACAACACTGCCTTCTGGTTTGAGCATAACCGCCCAAACGACCAACTTTTAGTTACCATTCAAATCATGACCATTTCGGGCAGAGTGGTTAAAACCATTCAACAACCCATTGTTTCTGAGGGTTTCCGTGTAGATAATCTTACCTGGGACGGACGCGATGACTTTGGCAACCGCATTGGTAGGGGCACTTATATATACAAACTTACCGTGCGAAGTTTATCTGACAACAAAGTAGCACACCAAATCCAAAAATTGGTTTTGCTAAAGTAACGCAAAGTTGGCACGCCTTGATAGGGATAGCTTCCCCCGGATATAGTCGTAAAACCCGCGGCAATTAGCACACAGATAACGCTGATGAGGTTGATTTGAACAGATTTATGAAAATATCGGGTTTTTGCGAATTGGAGGTTAAACTAACGTGTGGTTGGAATTAAAATGAACGCCTGATAGGGGGTAAAGCCTTTGTGTGGTTCAGACACACTTGATAAAATGGGCAACAGATTACGGTACACTCCACCTCTTTTAACTCGGTCTGTCGGTGTTTTACCAAGATTTAAGGGTGCTGCCCCTTGTGTGTTACTTACCAAGAGCTATAAAATAGCACGCTTGGTTTTGGAAAGGTACAGCGCACCAAAATAGAGGTAGTAACCATGTTAAATGCCCCATTAACATGGTGCAGCGCACCGAAAAATATCACCCCACCTGTCTGAAATCCTTTTGTGGTAAGCCTTTGTGCAAGCTCACAACTCCAACCCAACGTTAAACTACTATCGGGCTTACCGTTGTTTGGTTTACCCTCAATTCACTAACCACTAACCACTAACCACCTGTTGCCTCCACTACTTTTAGCTTAACCGTTACAACCGTTGTGTTACTAACTTCGGTAATGGCAAACCGAAAGTTGCCAATAAATAATACTTCACCCGCATCGGGAATGTCTTCATTCATGGCAATAATATAACCCGACAAGGTTTCGTAATCACCTGCCGGAATATCAAAATTGTATTTTTCATTCAAATAATCAATTTCCAGTCTTGCAGAAAACTCGTACTCGTCATTTGCCTCGTCATAAGTTTCTGTAAACTCATCTTCATCATACTCGTCTTGTATCTCACCAAAAATTTCTTCCATTATATCTTCTAAGGTAATGATACCTGCGGTTCCTCCATACTCATCTTTTACCCATGCTATGCTTTTATTTTGCCGTATAAATTCATTCAGTAGGTTAGTAGCAGGCATTGCTTCCGGCACACTTATAATGGGCCATACCTTTAAGTTTCCTTTCAACACATCTTGGTGGTGCATATACCCCAATACTTCATCAATACTATTCTGACAAACAATTAACTTGGAGTGTTTAGTTTCAATAAATTGCTTTCTAACTTCTTCCAAATCGTCCTCTATACTCACTGCTGCCACCTCCAATCTTGGCACCATACATGCCCGCACTTTCACATGTGGCAATTCTAATGCCCTTTCAAAAAGCCGGGTATCTACTTTATATGAATCATCAGGGTCTTGTCTGCCCGATTTAATATAGTGTTGTAAATCAATTCTACTCAAAGTTGGCTGTGGCATCTTGTGGTAATCTATCCCAAAAAACATTCTGATTATTACCTCTGCAAGCCACACACTCAACCTAACAAATGGATAAAAAAGAAAATACAAAACAAAAAAAGGAATAGCTGCAAGGTTAAGCATTCCATTAGGATTTATCCTGAACAGATTTTTAGGAATAAACTCACCAAAAATCAAAATAACAACCGTTGACACCAATGTAGCCAATATAATTTTTACTGCTTCCGAATCACCGGCAATCCACTCAAACGGTGTTTTCAACAGCCCCTCAAACGTAGTACTGTATATAACCAACGCAACGGTGTTGCCTATCAGTAAAGTACCTAAAAATTGAGTCGGGTGTTTGTAAAATGTGGATAATGCCTTTGCTGTTAAACCTCCTTTCTGCTTTTGAATTTCAAGCGATATTCTATTCGCTGTAACAAATGCCAGCTCCACACCCGAAAACAAGGCTGAGGCTACTATTGTGAGCAACAAATATACTATTTCATTATTTCCCATTCTCCTTACTCTTTTATTCAGCACAAATATAGGACTATTTTTGTACCTACTTACTATTTGGCTTAGTCTTAACTAACTTCCTTTTTTCTGCAAAGAAAGTAAAGGTAGGCGCACAGGTGGCTACGCTTTTGCTCTTACCGCAGGCGTTTCATTGCATTCTCTGCACGAAATCGCACAATTTAGACTGCAAATACTCCATCATCTATAATGGGCTTAGCAGACAACCCAATTCCAACAATACTCGCCCAATAATTCTATAATCCTATAATGGTCGCAGGGTTCAGGTCGGTTGGTTTTAACCAAGTGCTACCTATTAAAGACAGTAGTAGGAGTAGTAACCTGCCAAAATAAACCTTGAGTCTTAAAATTATTACGGAATCGTCTGCAAACTGCTTTGTTATCCGGTAGTTTCGCCATTACGTTATATTCCGTAAAATACGGAATATACACAAAGAACAACTACCCGGCTTAGGTCATTTCCCCTGTCAAACCATGAACCGAACTTGGGAACATCAACGGTTACTACTACATGCCTGCCATCAGTATTTGCTGCAATACTGTGTTGAAGGCTATATAGTATGTTTAAGCAGGTGTTCTAAATACGCTTAAAACTCCGGAGAAGTCTAATTTAGGAAAACAATGATGTCAGGGCTACGCCCCTAAAAATGAACAAGTTAAAGGGGCGTAGCCCTGACATTTTACCGCTTTAAACACCCTATAAATAGGATTTCAAAAGTTTTCCGAAGTTTTCAGAAATACTAAACAAACACAACAATAACATGGAGATTAACCCGATGAGCGTTACTTTGTAAGACTTTATTTTCAAAAATCTGTTCAAATCAGCCCCGTCCGTGTTATCCGTGTGCTGTTTTATTCGCTGATATTGCACCATCTAAGTAATGCTGACATGGAAAAACAGTTACAGCAGTTTGCGCAGTAAGAAGTATTGCAACATGTATTCCGTAAAACAGACTGTGAGTTAGGGTATAAACACACAATTACCATAAAACAAAAAGCCCGAAAGGAATATCTCCTTCCGGGCTTTTGTATATCAGTTCAAAGTAACGCCCTGCCTAAACAAGGCGCTACTTGAAAAGCAGAACTTATTCTACAACAAACTTGGTAGTAGCAACTTCTGCGCCGTTGTTGATAACTAAGAAGTAAGTGCCTACGGCATACTGCTTAACATCAACAGCAACACTGTTCACACCGGCATTGGCGTTTACATTTTGAGTTGCAACTAACTGACCGGTTACGTTGAAGATTTCCATACGAACAGCGCCGTTGTTTACAGCATTGAAGTTTACGTTCAACGTTTCACGTGCGGGCACGGGGAATACGTTTACGAAACCAAAGCCAACCTGAGCGCGTACCAATGTAACAACACCTTGGTTTTCAACATTTCCGTTGAAGTCAGTAGTGCTGAGACGATAGTAGCTAAGACCAGCGGGAGCGTCAGTGTGGAGGAAGTTGTAGTTGTTGGTCAATGAGGTAGTACCTGCACCGTCAACAATAGCAACAACGCGGTAGTTGATACCATCGGTAGAGTGTTCAAGCGTGAAGAAGTCGTTGTCAACTTCAGCAGCAGTTGTCCACTTCAAGAAGTTACCGTTATCCTGAACAGTACCGGTGTAAGATACCAAGGTAACAGCCACTTTAGAACAAGCTTCGGGACTTTCGTTAATCACTTTAACGTCGCCGGCAGCATCAGCTACTTGTACGAAGAATGATTCGCCATCAGACTTAGTGAAGTTGAAAGAACCATTGCTGTTCATGGTACCGTTGTAGTCACCGGTAATGGTGAAGGGAGCAGTACCACCGAGGATGTTTACATATACCACGAATTCGGTATTGTTGTTGATACAATCACGTTCCCAAATTACGTTTAACGGTGCGCCTTCTTCACCTACTTGTAAGGTAACGGTAGCAGTGGTAGTAACACCATATTGGTTTTGGATTTGGTAAACAACAACCTCTTGACCTACAAAGCCCGGGTTGGGGATATAGGTGAAGTTACCGGCAGCGTCCCAAATGATAGCGCCATTAGTGGGTTGCATTACACTAACTACTTGAATACCAAGACCGTAGTCGTTACCAAGTACGTTGAAGCTGATAGGCTCATTAGCCATGGTGAAGGCAAAGTCATCACCAGCGCCAAGACCACAATCAACATCGGGTATCGTTACTGTTATAGCAGCTTGGCACAAGCTACCATCATTAGTAACACTGATACCTACGATTTGACCGGCAGTAAACGGTAAGCCACCATTGCTGATGATACCTTCTACATAACCGTTAGCTTGTGCTTCAGCATCCCAGAAACCATCCAACTCATTGTCGAAGGGCGGGTTGGTTGAGTAGAAGCCTGCGCCGTTGTATTGAGGAGCGCCACCAGAGATACGAACTTGAAGTACATAACCACCTAAGTCGTTATTGCAAACAGGCGTAGCTTCAATGGTAATAGCGCTTACTATATCAACGATGCGAGGATCGGAAAGGTCAGCAGCATCACCGGCAGCTGCAATAAAGGCAGCAATTTCAGCAACGGTAGTTACACCAGGAGTGAGAGCGGGAATACCGCCCGGCAAGCCAGCCAAGCAAAGGTTAGCATACCAAACACTGTACTGACCAGAAACTGCCACAAACGGGAAGTTACCGGTTAATGAGATTTGGTCAACAACATTTGTTGCATTATTGGTCAATACGAAGGCACCTGTATAACCGGCGCTGGTGTTGTTGCCACTAACCACAGCCGTTAAGCCGTTGGGAGCGCAAAGCAAACCAGATTGTACTACAGATAATGTACCGGCTTCAGCAGCACAAGCAGCAGGACAATCAGCGCTGCCGGTAGCTACTACAGAACCGCAGAGACTGCTGTCATCAACGATTAAGGTATAAGTAGTGCCAGAAGCGTAGTTGCCAATGTAGGTGTTACCTGCAATAGCCTGACCATTTACAGTATAGCTGCCGCTACCGCCAGAGATAGAAAGTGTTACGGTGTATTGACCGCTTGCAGCGCAATCATTCAAGCTGATGCTTTCACTAACGCTGATGGGCTCAAATACTTGGATAGTTACACTGCCACTTGCACCACAAGCGCCTGAACCGGCAGAGTAGTTAAGCGTGTAAGAACCTGCGCCGGGAGGCGTGAAGGTAGTACCGCTAACACCCGAACCAGACCAAGAAGCTGCGGGTAAGCTAATGGGAGCTAAGCTACATACTGAAGCAGGGATACCACTTGTATTTACAGAAGCAGATTGCTCTACTACGATAGTGATTTGGTCGCTGTCGGCACAAGCAGAACCGGCGTTTACAGTATAAGTTACTGTGAATGTACCGGCAGTATTAGCGTTAAACGTGCCGGAACCGGTAGAGAAGCTACCTCCGGCGGGGCTTACCAAAGCAGCCAAGTTGATAACATCACCCGTACAAGCGTTGATGCTTGATTGAGAGAATTGAGCGTTATCACCGGGTAAGATGGTAATTTCTTGCTGACGTACTGTTTGGTTAGCTACATCGATGCAAGCCAAATCATCGGTTACGTCATCAGCTTCAATTTGGTTGTAGTTTACAGTGTTGTAGTTAACTTCAACATCCATGATGTTGTTGCTGTACAACCAGTTGGGGCTGATTTCCCAGTAGGGGTTATCCCAATCTTCGGTGTTCAAAGTAACAGGACCATTGGTCATGTTGCTGCCAAATGCGGGTGCATATTGGGTAGCTCCACCTTGGTCTAAATTGGTATAGAAGTTACCGGTGGGAGTACACTGACGGTAGTTGATGATTACGCGGATGCTAACAGTGAAGGTAGAAGGATCGCGAATCAAGTTGCGGCAGGTATCCACTTGGCTTTGAATTACGTTGCCGGTGTAGATGTAAGCAGACAAGTTGCTAACTGTATAAGTAGTTTTTGCACTTGCGGTACACTCACCTACGTAGCAGTCGTTATCTAAAGCGTTTTCACCGTTGCCATCAAAGAAAGCAGTTTCCCAAACACCATCGTTGAGGTCTTGGATACCGGGAGCGCTAAGCTCATCGGTGGGAGACGGAGTAAAGGCTTCGTTGCAATCAAAGTTGTAACCATAAGGCTGACCGTTGGCATCGATGTTGTTGTCGCCACCGTTGTTTAATTGATACGGGAAAGCATCAATAAACTCACCTTCAACGCAAGCATTGTCGCTAACGTTTGCACAGTTGATACAAATTTCGTTCGGATTGTAAGCATTAGCCAAGTCACCAATGTCGCAAATGTTATTGTTCCAGTTGGTGTTGTCATGCGTATCCCAATCACCGGTAGAACCGGCCTGAACGGTAGAAGCATTGCAGTTACCAGAGTTTACAGTATAAGTATAAACCTGGAAGTCGCTGGCGTTTCCGGTACCAATAGTTACTACTACAGTGTGGCTGGTGATAACTGCATCGTTAGGCAGGTCGTCAGCGCCGGTAATATCAAGAGACAAGGTGTAACGGTCGTTGAACCAGTTGGCATCAGCAGTACAGTTGTAGTAACCGATAGAGTTGCTGTAAGCAAAGTCTTCAACAACGCCCACTTCCTGACCGCAGCCGGGAATGGTGAAAGCGCCACCGTTAAATACCATTACCCAAATTGAGCTTTCGGGCGTATCGCAACCGCAAGCAGCAGTTTGTGCAGATGCGGGCAATTGGCTACAGTGTACCAATTGGAGTGTTCTCAAGTCACCGGTGTTTGCGCTGCTTTGAGTAGTATCAATTACAGAAGAGGTCAATTGTTCAAACGGACCAGTAGCCATAGAGTTGCCTTCTTTGTCTTCTACACAAAGTTCGCCACCCCAGCTAATAAACTCAAGCAATTCACCCGTACAAGCGTTCCACAAACCAACACCACCTACGTTGTCGGGGATGTTTACGATGGGGAACCAACGTGAACCTACGCCGGCGCCGTCAGCACAAGCATTAGCACGTTCCCACGGGAAGTTGGTAGCAGAAAGAGCTACGTCCACACCGGCATCATACAACATGTTGCCGTTTACGTCTTCAAACAGACCGCCTTGAGCAGGCTCATTACCCAAACCAAACCACTGGCTGGCGTTAGCGCCAAGCGGAGCAGGAGTGTAACCGGCATAGTAAGGTACGCCGCTAATGTTTGAGTTGATACCACCAAAGGTGAAGTTATTAAACGTAGGAGCATACAAAATAGTACCACTGGGCGGGTTGGTAGTATCTTCATCGATAGTACCATACAATTGCATGAATTGGTTTTGAGCAACGTTGGTTTGTTGCAACAAGCCGTTAGCATTTACATAGGTAATGTTTACGCCGGTACCGGTATAGTTAGAACCGGGTAAAGATTGCTCTCTGAAGAACGCCAATTTGTAGCAAGAAAGGTCAGTACCAACGGGCGCTGAGATTTCAATACCTTCGCAAATCCACAATTGGTTGTAAGCATCATCCGAGTTGTTCGGTGTGTTCAAACCGGTGTAGAAGTTGTAAAGGATACAGTGGTCGTCAGAAGCGTTGCCGGCAGCAGCGTTTTGAGGAGTACCTACTGTAGATACACCAAATTGGTTGTACCACTGATAGTGTAACTCAGACAAGAACGGAGCAGGCATGTTTTCTTCAAATTCCTCAGAAATAGAAGCCTCAAAAGAACCTGTACGAGTATAAGGTTGGATGTAGTGAACCTCATCATCGATAAGGTCAGTTAAGCTGAAAGCATCTGCGTTGGCACAAACGGGCACTTCAGGAGCACTCCAGTTATCTTCAATATCCATAAGGATAGTGAGGTAGAATATACCTTCGGTAGAACCGCAAGAGGTAGAAGTAGCAGGAACCTGATAAGCGAAAGGCAAGGTATAAACGGGGTTTGAACAGTTGAAGTGAACAATTTCCTCGTCTAAGTTAGACAATCCGGTAGGTTCGTTATCAACACCGGCCTCTTCCAATTCAAACGGCGTGTAGCCATTGAATTTGCAGCCATTGGGGTGGTTGTTATTTTGACCAACGTTTTGACCAACAGCAAATAACTGCCAGCAAAGGTTGTTGAGGTTTAACACATCGCCGTTGGGGGCAATGTAGTTATAGTAGTACTCATCAGCACCGGCTAAGCTAAGACCCCAGTTGATTACACCGGCGTTACCACCGGTACCACCGCTTTGACCGGCAGCGCTTGCCTGGAAGGTAGTGTAAGGAGGCGTATCATCGTAGTCTAACTGAGGATCGGTAGTGTTGGGTACTTGCCAGCAAGCATTGGTGAACTGGATAGAACGAGCGTTACCACCATTATCAACAACACCAAGGTCAATAGTAACCATAGTAGCAGCAGGACCGTTGCAGGCAGAGAAAATACCGAGGTTGGTATTACCCTCAACACCGTAACCGATGAATTGTACTACATCGTCGTTGTTTCTCCAGTCAATTTCGCGGGTCAAGAAATGTAACATTTCAAGCGAACCGTTTTGAAGAGCATCAAATTCAGCATTGGTGTAACCTAAACGCCAAGCAGCTTGACGGATATTAACCAAAGCCAAACCGGCAGGACCGCCTTGGATGTCAATAATCGGGTCGAAAGCAACAGCGCCGTAAGCGATACCGTTAGAAGCAGCTACAGTTACGTTGTCAGAAATTACATCTACATCGTCAATAGCCGGACCGTCGGGTTCGCCGTCGGGTTCGCCGTCGGGGTGCCAGTTGTAGCTGGTGCCACCGTTAGCAACAACAATACCGCGGTAGTCAGTATGATACAACGGATCGGGTTGACGAGCGCCGTTGGGCACGTTACCAACTTCGTAGTTCAAGCGCATAATGCCATACAAACGACCACTTGCTTTACCGGTATTCACACCACCATCTATAGCAGCGTTTCCGATAGAAGTGTCATCGGCAGAGTTGGCACGACGATAGAAGTAAACAGCATAATCAGAAAGGTCAGTACCTTCAGCAGCCATAACCTCTACATATTCCATAGCGTTAGAAGAAGCATCGTA
The DNA here is from genome assembly GCA_002345145.1 of Bacteroidetes bacterium UBA2322. Classification (GTDB taxonomy): domain Bacteria; phylum Bacteroidota; class Bacteroidia; order Chitinophagales; family UBA2359; genus UBA2359. The sequence continues at coordinate 57,205 of DDVC01000225.1, read as the reverse complement.
TTCTACTTCAGAGATAAACGCAGGTACAGTACCCATAGTGAAGGTACCGCCATTCAATACACCACTGCCGGTGGGCAGATATTGGGTAAGGTTGATACCGTTGGTGCTGGTAGCAGACTGGCATACAAAACCATAAGACTCAACTTGTACATCTTCGGGAGCATATACCTGAAGAGCTTCGGTATCGCTTACTTGGCAAGAACCACTACCTACGGTGTAGGTAATGTAAACTACCTGAGTTGTACCGGGAGAGGTGTAGTTATTGCCGTCAATAGTACCGGCAGAAGCAGTAAACGTACCACCGGAGGTAGTAGCAGGCGTTAAGAACTGAGAAAGGTTGATAGTTTGGTTAGTACAAACGTAGCTGCCAAGGTCAAAATCAGCATTAGCTTGGCTTACAACAGTAATGTCGAAAGTACCTGAAGCAACGCAAGTAGTACCGGCTTGACCAATGGTATAAGTAATGGTTACAGTACCGGGACCGGCAGCTAAGAACACACCACCCGATACAGTACCGGCAGCGCCGCTACCACTGAAAACGCCACCCAAAGAAGATGAACCGTTTACAAACTGAGTAAGGTTGGTGATAGAGTTAGTACAAACAGTACCGTTTTGGGTTGCAACAACCGGCGTGTTTACTACAGCAATTTCTTGGCTGTAAACATCAGTACACAAACCGTTGGTAAGTGTATGCGTTAAGGTGTAAAGACCGGTAGCAGCAGCAGCAGGAACAGTAATGGTAGCAGTACCATTGGCATTTACAACCACGCTTAAACCTGCAATACCCGTGAAGGTACCGCTAACACCACCAATTACTTCGTTGGGGGTAAGCGTATAAGAAGTACCGGTGCAGATAGTTTCGGGGAAGCTGAAACCTGCATCGGGCTGACGGTAGATGGTTAAAGTACCACAAGCCTGACCACCACCACAAGTGGGGTTAGTACCTACGTTATAGCAAATTTCAACGGGGATAGAATCATAAGAACCGTTGGCAATAGCTGTAGCAGCAGCGCAGTCAGCAGTAGCAGCAGCGGCATCAGCAAGAGCAGTTTGCCATGCATTGAAAGCATCAGCAGCAGCCACAGCCAAAGCAGCATCGCCGGGCGCAGCAGCAGAAGCAGCGGCGGCAGCATTGTAAGCAGCTTCAGCAGCATCAGCAGCAGCTTCAGCAGCGGCAGCAGCGTTGCAGGTAGCAGCTTGGATAGCAGCAGCCTGTGCAATAGCAGCGCCACGTACACCACATACATCAATGATATCGCCACTTACAAACTGGTTGAAATCAACCACGCCTACAGCAGCGCCAGAGTTACCAAATGAAGCAAAGAACTCACCACCGTTAAAGTTGAAACCGGGGGCAAAAGTACCGGCAATCATAGAAGTCATATCCCATTGGCAATCGTCGTCTTGCTCGCAAGCTTCGCCGTCAGTCAAAGTGGGGTTGAAACTTTCTACAATCCAGAAAGATTGGTTGTCGATGCCATTGCAATATTCGCCATCAATTAATTGACAGCCGTAGATAACTTGCTCAATTTCGATTTCGCTGATTTCTTCTAAATCAGTAGCGTCAAAAGTCCAGTTACCACCACCTTGATAGTAAACACCACCTGCAAGTTCACCATCGCCATCAACCAAACCGTCGCCGTTTTGATCGTAGGGTAAGGGAAGTTGGTATGCACCGGCAGTAGCATCGAGGAACTCGTGGGTACGAGCGCGGTATTCACCGATAGTATAGGTAACGGTTACAGAAACGGTGATGCTCCAGTTAGCGCTGTTAGAGTTAACTGTTAAAGTGAAGGGTAAACCTTGGCACTCGTTAGAGATTAAACCACCTGCACGAACGATGTCGCACCAGTCAAGGATAGAAGAACCATCGGGAGCGGTAAGGAAGCCAGACTCTAAGCCGAAAGCGTGGATGTCGGAAGAGTTACCACACTGACCGGTACCGTCGCCGTCGTTGTTGTCGTCAGAACCGTCAAATGCAGCCATGTCTTCGATATTGTTCAAACCAAAGTGGTCGTTACCACCGCCAAGACCACTTGCGCCAAGTGCATCGGGGTCGTTGCCCGGACCTACGTTAGCGCCACAAGCAGCATCACTCCAGCTCATTACTACTATTCCACCCGGAGCAGTTACCTGCAATGAGTTGATATCGCCTTGAGAAGTAGGTTGAGTACCTTCATAAGCGATAGAAATTTCAAGGTTTTCGATGATAGCTTGGTCGGGGATACCGGTGAAGCTAACATTTACAGACTGGGTACCGGGAGCAACGAATGCTGAGGTGGTAGTTTCTGTTTGGGTTTCAATTAGCGGACCAACGCAAGAAAGAGCATCGAGGTCATAACCACCATACACTTCCAAAACAGGAGTGGGGCTTACTGCACAGCCGGCAGGCGTGGGCAGGTCGGGACCACCTGTTACATAGAACGGAGCGTTCAAAGCGGGGTCAACATTGAAAGAACCATCGGTACCTGCGCCTTCGCAAACGATGGGACCGAAATCGTCGTTACAATTCCAAGAAGCCAAAGGAGCAATTTGAACCGTAATTACCGCGTTATCGCAGAATTCACAGCCTAAAGCAGCGTCGCCACCGCAGTAGGTAACGTTGAATACCTGAGTAGTACCGGGAGCGCCGGTTACGGTAACGTTAGCGCCGGCAATAGCGCCACCATTTACGGTGAATACGCCGCCCAAATCAGTAGCGGGCGTAGTTTGGGGCAAGTTGGGGAAGATGAACAAGAGGTCAATCAGGTTCAATACATCGCCACTATTTTGGCAAAGCTCCAAATCCGGACCCAAGTCGGGTACAAAATCGGGATATACCGTAATGTTAAACGGATAGGTGGTGGGGCAGTTAGTGTAACCAACAGTAATGTTAATTACATGCGTACCTACACCGGCAACTGCGGGATTGAAAGTAGCATTACCGGTACCGTTGTTAAGGTCGGTTACGCCAGGACCACTCCAGCTAATATAGTCGTTTAATTCGTTGATAGCGTTACCGGGGTCAAGACCATTAACGCCTGCGCTGTTAAAGATAGCGGCGATATTGGCAATACCATCGGCAGAAAGGTTTTGTACGTTACCGCTTACGCAAATGCCATCGGGTACGGGATTGGTAACCGTAACATCGGCAATGGTGAATACGGGTAATACGTAAATTACTTTCTCGGTACAAGTTTGGCAAGCGCCAGCAGGACCGGCATTGTACTGAATGCAATAAGTTACGGTATGACGACCAGGACCGGCTACAAATGCATCAAAGGTAGCAGTACCGGCACCGGTGTTAGCAATAGCGCCTGCTACGGGGAACGAAGCAAAAGTACCGAAAGCGGGAGCTAACGGGTTGGTAGTGTTAGCATCGGCAAACAAGGTGAGGATGGGGTCATCTTGGCAGATGGTACCACCGTCAATACCGTCAAAGTTGGTATTGGGCACATCAAAGTTACCTTCAACAGCTACAATACAACCGCCTGCATCTTGAATAACTACCTGCCAAGGCTGGTTGCCATTTACTAAGAATGGGAATGTACCACCTAAAACGGCAGCATCCCAAGACAAACCAAACGGGTTAGCGCCAAAATCAAAGGCATCGCCTTGAGCAAGCAAACCGTTGGCAAGACCAGGGTAGTTGAAACCACCTACGGCATAAATACCAACACCCCAAATTTTGTAGGGACCTACGCCACCTGCAAAGCTAACAGAAGTAGTAGCTTGTTGGTTGCCGGTGAAAGGATCGGGCGTACCAAGGCAGTTGTAACCCAAACCATCGGGAGCAACAGCATCAAGCGTACACTGAGCCAATGAAGGAGCGCTTGCTTGTACTACTACGCTAAGGTTAGCACCATAAAAACTGCCATCGCCACCTGCAAAAGGACCGATGGTTACGGGGTACACACCGGGAACGGGCTGACCGCCGGCTAAAGGTATGATACCAAAGCTAACGTTTGCTAAAAATGAAGCAAACGAATCATCAGCATTACCTACACAACCAATTCCTGTATCAAATTGGAAAAGGTCACCACAGTCGTTTTCCCATGCCTCAAAGCTAAAACTATAGCCACCGGCTAAGGTAGGACCTACGTTTTGGCCAAAGTTAATTAGGGTAAGCCCGATGAGGTCGTTCAAGGGTGAACCCAAGTTGTAGTTGTTTACATAGGTACCGGTATTAGGCATAATATCGGGGGGAAGCGGGTAAGCATTGCCGCCCACGATAAAGCCAAACTCTCCGCCTGATTCAGAAGAAAGGGGAATGCCGGCACATACATTGATATCAACGCTACAATCGGCTTCCGGATAATTCCATGTGAGGTCATTGATGGTAACCCCTATCAGGTAATTAGCCGTTGCCGATTGAGCAACAATTTTGGTAGTGGAGGTACTACCAATGGCGAAAGCAAACAGGAAAGCAAATAAATACTTTGCCCATGTTGCTTGCCATGTTTCCGTCCGTACTGTTTTTTTCATGTTAAACAATTTTTATTCGGGAATTAGTTAAACTCTTTTTTGTGGTTTAATTTTTAAAGATGAAATCAATTTTTACGCAATAACTGATAGCAAAAATCACTGACACACCAAATGCGGCGCAAAATTAAGGAATTACCTTTAATTTTTGCACCATTCAGCATTCAAAATGCAAAGTAACGGAAGATTTTTTGAATTTGCGTCAAATCTTGTCAAGAAAAATGATAATTACGGAGTGAAAACCACAAATTTAATTGCAATTTTTAATTGCTTGGTTAAAAGTGGCTTCAAAAAGTTTTTTTTCTTCGGCTGTGAGCCCCATAGAGGCATCATTCAGCACATAGTTTACATCTTCCATCACCTTATCTCTACAAGCCTTTAAGTCATTGCCGCTTCCTTTACAAGCGCAGTATTTACCTGCCAGCATTTGTCCTGCCTCTAACACTCTTTGTTGTCTTAGCGCAGGCTCATCTGCTTTTTTTCGTTCTTCGGCAGCCTTAATGTCTTCGGCGCTGCGCAAAGATTTTGCGGTACCGTATTCTGTTTTGTAAGTACTGGTATCACCTTCAGGAATTTCTTGCCCGGGTTTTAGCGTTTTAGCAGATTCCTGCCCCGGTGCGGCTGCATTATTTGGCACCTGTTTATTACATGCACCAATAATTAAAAAGGCAGCTATACCTGTGATAATAAAAAAGTGACGAAGAAAGGATGGGTACATAAAAAGGATGGTAGTGATTAGATAAGATAGTATAGTTGGGCACAGTGATTAAGCATACAACAAACCAAGCCAGAGGCAATTAGCAATTAAGCGGTGAAGAAAGCAATGTTTGGGTTTTACACCAAACATTGCTTAGCACATTTACGGTAGTTAACTACTTGGGACCGCCACCGGTAGTATCCTTAGCGGCAGCCGAGGTATCGGTAGCGGCGGGGGTTTCGGTGGTAGTGGTGGTAGCAGGGGCGGTTTCTTCGGTTTTGGTTTGCTCGGCGGGTTTACCGCTTTCGCCACCACATGCCTGCAAGAAACCAAGCATTACAATTGCCAATAGTAGCTTTTTCATTGTCGGTTGTTTTTAATTTTTTAAAAATGAGAGATATTAATGCGTTAGCAAAATAACAACGTTACCGGCACAACTTAACACCTTCGTTATAGGTATTTTCAAATGCCGTTTTTTCATCGCCTTTCAGGGTAGCTAAAATTTGATTGACAGCGCCCATTACTTGTTCTTTACATTCTTTTCGAGTTGTTTCGGCAGTTCGCTCCGTACATTTACAATATACGCCCGATAGTTGTACTGCCTGATTTACAAGGTCTTGTCCTCTTTTTGCTTTGTTGGCGGCAGCTATAGAGTCTGCATTTATTTTTTGCTCCAACTTTTGTGTCGCTTTAGGATTGTCTGCCTCCCCTCCCTTTTCGGTATTACAGGCAACCAATACCATCAATACTGCCTGTAGGAGTATGATTATTAGGAAATTACTTCTTTTCATTCGTTCGTTTTCTCGTTCAATTTAATGGCGCAAAGTACAAACACATGCGCAAAAGTTGCGCCAAACATTATTTTCGGTCAATTTCAGGGGCAATGAAATGCCATTACGTCCTATTTTGGGTGCAAAATTAACTACGTTTTACGTATTTTATGCCACCGAGCTGAAAAAAAGTGTTTTTTTTACAAAAGATTTACGAAAAAAGCAGTTTCTGATGCAACCCGGTGGGTTAATTCCCCTACAACATAAACGCTTATAAGGCAAGGGTTGCAGTTACAGTCTATCCTTATTGTTACGGTTATTTGGAGCTTTATGATACCTCTGACACCCAAAAACCGGCTATCTTTGCTGCTAAAACAGCTATATTGCAAAACAAAGCCGCCCTTTTTCGTCTTTTTGCAGCCAATACCATATCGGGAGCGGCTCAAGGAATCAGCATGTTGGCTGTGCCTTGGTATTTTGCCGACCAATTGAAACAAATTACTGTATTTAACCAAATTTATGCGGTTGCTACTTTGGTATCGTTGTTTTGGGGTTTGTATGCCGGCACGCTGATAGACCGATACAGCAGGAAAGGCATTTTTTTAGCCGAAAACTTAGTGGGCGCTTTAGTTTTATTGGGTATTGCCGCCATAGGTTTTGCGCAGGGCGGGTTACCGGTGTTTTTGGTGGCAATGGTTTTTGTGGTTACCTTTTTTAACTACAATATCCATTATCCGGCGCTGTACGCTTTTGCACAGGAAATCAGCAGCCCGAAGGATTATGGTAAGATTACCTCCTATTTAGAAATTCAGGGGCAGTTTACCAATGCGCTTGCCGGTGGGTTGGCAGCCGTATTGCTCAGTGGTATAACAGAGGGCAGTGTAACGTGGTTAGGTTATACCCTCCACGTACCTTTTGCCTTTGAGCGGTGGAGTATGCAGCAGGTGTTTTTACTTGATGGCATTACCTACCTGCTTTCGTTTGTGCTTATTTTGAGTATCCGATACACGCCGCAAGCTCAAAGACATACCGAAAAAATGCCTTTGTATCATCGGGTTAAAGCGGGATTTATCTTTTTACACAATAACCCGATGTTGCTCGTTTTTGGCAATTTTTCTTATTTTGTGTTTGTTACCACCATGGTGCTCAATTTTGTACTAATGCCCAATTTTGTTAAGAACTATTTGGCGGCATCGGCAAATGCGTATGCCATAGGCGATGCGGCTTTTGCAGTAGGAGCAATAGTGGCGGGGTTGGTGGTTGCTCGGTTATTTTCAAGGCAGGCAACCGTATTGGGCAGTATCAGCATGGCGTTGCTGTCGGCATCGGCATTTGGGGTGCTGATGTTTAACCGGCAGGTGGGCGTTTACTACCTGATGACTTTTTTACTGGGACTTGCCAATGCCGGGGCGCGCATACTGCGCATTACCTACCTGTTTAACCATGTACCCAACCAAATTATTGGGCGCACGGGCAGTGTGTTTCAAGTGGCTAATGTGCTGATGCGGTTTGGATTCATCGGGTTGTTATCGGGCGCTTTTTTTGTTGCCCATATTGAGTATGCTTTTTTAACCATGTCTTTACTCTGCCTTACCGGAGCCGCTGTGCTGGCATTTTTTTACCGCCGGTTGGTAGCGCTGCATCAGAGTTAGTTATGAGTGAAAAGAGGCAATCTGTTTTACTGAATAACGTGAAGTTGGAATTATCATGAACGCCCGATAGGGGTAAAGCCTGTGTGTGGTTTAGCTGCACTTGCTAAAACGGGCAACAACGGTGCGCTGCACCTGATAATAAACAAGGTACGCATCTGTTCTACCAAGATTACGGTGCGCTGCACCTGATAATAAACAAGGTAGGCATCTGTTTTGCCAAGATTACGGGGCGCTGCCCCTGACAATAAACAAGGTACGCATCTGTTTTGCCAAGATTTAAGGGCGCTGCCCCTTGTATGTTACTCATCAACAGCTATAACCCACTTTTCGCACCCACGCAAATAATTATATTTATCATGCTGTTTTTAAGAACATTAAAAACAGATACAATTTATATAAAAATTCACTTGTACCTATAAGTCCCTGACAATCAGACATAAAATTTTTAGGTGCTGAAGGTGGGCTATAAAATGGCTCGTTTTGTTTTTAATAGGTGCAGCGCACCAAAATATAGGTAGTAACCATGTTAAATGCCCGATTAACAAGGTGCAGCGCACCGAAATATATCACCCCACCTGTCTGAAATCCTTTTGCGGCAAGCCTTTGCGCAAGCTCACAACTCCAACATCACGTTGAATACCATTTACCATTCATCTTACTCAGCAGCCAGCGTTTATCTGCTATGGCGGGCGTTTGGTTTATTTGGTTTATCAAGTCGTTTCGTTTTTGGGCATTTCTTGGCGGCAAGCCGATGAGTTTTTTTACAAAGTAGAGCAAATTGCGGTAGGTAAGCTGGCGTTGTTTGTTCAATTCTTTGGTGCGGTTCAGCCATTGCCTAAAACTGTCTATAAGAGAAATTAGCGACTCTTGCTCGTTCAGTTCATAGTAAGTTTTAAGGAGTAGGGTTCGGGCATCTAAGCTGTAAAAAACATCGTCGTAACTTACTTGTTGAAGCAATTGAAGCACCTTATTATAATGGCGCTTAAAAAAGTGGTAATTAGCCATATTGTAAGTATAGGCATTGTTGCGGTGTTCGGGCGGCAAAAAAGGGCTATACTGTTCCAAAAACCGGCGCGCTTGCTCATCAAAACCCAACCTGAGCGCTACGGTAACTATGTTTTTGTAATTCCACGGACTCAGGAAGTTGTCCTCCATCATAAGGCGCGTATGCAGCCCCAGTTCATAAAGGCTGTAAATTTTGTGCAGGAAATCGGTATTTCCGGCATTAATTTTTACGGCGCAGTAATTGAGCAGAAAATACAACATTTCTCTTGCTTCATCGGGCGGCAGCAGTTGGTTTTGTGTTTCAAAAAGCAGGTTCAGTTGGTTAAAATGGTGAGCATTATCGGGCTCTATCTGCATCATTACCACATGATAATAAAAGGCAATTACCGGATATCGGAGCCAGTTTCCGGCTTGTATTACAGGCAACAAATCGGCGCTCAATAAAATTATCTCTTCCGTATCGCGCAGTTTTTTAAGGGTAGCCATTTGGGCAATCATGCGCAGTTTATTGGCAAGGTAAAATACATCGAGCGCTTCCGATGCCTGCGCCAAAAAAGTTTGTTTTTGCGGTTCGTTCCTGTTTTCGGTAAACAGGTCTTGGTTTTGCATAAACAAAAAACGCCGGTAATAGTACAAGGCGTGCCGGTGTGGGTGGCGGTCAAAATGGGTTTCTAATTTTTGGCTTACGGCTTTGTAATGTTTAGACAGGCGTTTGCTCCTGTACAATTCCAACAGTTGCAACCGGCTATCGGGGTTTTCTGTTTTACTATGGTAGGCTAACAGCGCCTGCTCTACGTGTTGCAAGGTTTCGGCTATAAGGTGGCGCAGTTTCAGGTCATCATAGGGTTCTGCGGCAAACAAATAATGAAATACCGTTGGTTTGCTTAGTTTATCGGGATAATCCATATTTTGAAACAGGTACTTTAATAAGCCCGATAATAAGGCGTGTTTTTGGGCGTAATAAGGCTGGCAAAAATAATCCTCTACCGCTTGCTTTTCTTTGCCCGATAGGTTTTGGAGCAGGGTTAGCAGTTTAGTGTTCAACATAATGCAAAGTGTTAATGGTAAATAACCAAGCAAAATTGTCTATTTGCGAGGTAAGGTGCAGTGAGCGCAAACGCATTTACCCTAAATCAGAAAATTGTATCTTTGAGCAGAGAACAAAAAGCCTTTTTCCGACAAATGCTGTTTTTTAAACACAAAAATAAGCTACAAATTGCCCGCTACAAAGGTTTTTAACTGAAAAGGCAAAAATTATTGCCAAAAAAAAGTCCGACAAACTGCAAATTTTGTATTTTTTTAGTCTTTGGTAAAGCCGCAATTTTGTACCGTTAATCGGTTTCTTGTTTCCACTCTTGAAAAAAAATTTCTTTTTATGCGCACATTTGTTACCCTACTCGCCTTCTTTGTTATTTGGGCGCTGACCACATCGGGCATACAGGCACAAACCATTGCCGCTGCCGATGATTATTACACTACCACATTGGGTACGCCTATATTTATGCCGGTTTTATTGAATGATTTTTCTATGACCGGGTATTTTGGCGAGGTACTCATCACCACACCGCCTATATCGGGCGCCGAAGTGGTATCTTTGCCCGATGGCGTATTGTCTTACCTGCCTGCCGAGGGGTTTGTGGGCGAAGATGTATTTACTTATACCGTGAGCAATGACTTGGGCGCTACGGCAAGCGCTGCTGTTTACGTAACAGTAATAGCCGGCTGCCCCGATTTGTATGCCTATATAACCACTACTACCCCTATTCTTTGTAATGGGGTATGTTCCGGCAGCGCTGTTTTATCTGTATGGGGTGGCACTCCGCCTTACACCATTACATGGACAGACTTTTTGGGCACAGATTATGTGCTTAACAACCTCTGCGCCGGCGCTTACACCACTACTGTTACCGATGCCATGGGTTGCTCCACAGTAAGCAATATATACCTTGCCGAGGCTGCCCCAACAACGGTAAACGTATCGGTAAATCCGCCGGTTATCGGACCCGGTGGTTTTGCTTTGTTGCAAGCCACCGTATCGGGTGGGGCTGCGCCCTATACTTATCAGTGGGCGCCCACTACGTGGTTGGTTAATACCGGCGCTGCCAACCCCATTGCATCGCCGCCTGCCACCACCACCTATGCAGTAACTGCAACCGACTCTAACGGGTGTATTGCCTTCGGTTTTGGTATTGTAGTAGTAGATACCGGCGCGGGTACTGTAACTGCCAACGATGACTACTACGAAACACCCTCTGCCGGACCTTTTACGATGAACGTATTAGACAACGATGTTTATTCGGATACCGTATCGCCTACTATCATAGACGCCCCCAACTACGGAACGGCTATGGAGAGCGGCGCGTTTATAATTTATGTTCCCAATCCGGGGTTTAGCGGTTACGATACGCTCCAATACATCATTTGCAACGCGTTTAGTGTGTGCAGTACTGCTACGGTGGTTATATACGTTAATACGGGCGGTTCGGGTTGCAGTTCGCTATTAGCAGAAGTTAGCGCTGCCAATACGCAACTATGCTACAACACCTGCACCGGTTTGGCTACCGTTACTGCCTGGGGAGGTACGCCTCCTTATGCCTATACATGGTCAAACGGTTCTACTTTGGCAACGGCTGCCAACCTATGTGCCGGCACAAATACCGTTATTGTTATAGATGCTGCCGGCTGCACAACCAATCAATCGGTTATTTTTACTGAGACTCCGCCGCTGGTAGCTACCGCCGTAGCCACGCCGGCTGAAATTACCATTGGGCAAACCACCCAACTCAATGCGGCAGCATCGGGCGGCACCCCACCATACAGTTATCAGTGGATGCCCTCTGCCGGGTTAAACAATCCGCTCATCCCTAATCCTATTGCTTCGCCCAATTTTACTACTACTTACCTGCTCACAGTTACCGATGCCAACGGCTGCACGGCGCAGTATCCGGTGGTAGTGATGGTTACCGGTGGCGGGTGCGATTTAACGCCAATTGTAAATGTTACCATGCCCGTATGTTTTGGCGAGTGTGCAGGCAGTTTAGCGGCTTCGGTTGTTGGCGGTACGCCACCTTTTACCTACCAATGGACAGGACCCGACGGGTTTACAAGCACTGCTACTTTTATTAGCGGGCTTTGCCCGGGCATTTACACCCTTTTAATTGCCGATGCCATGGGGTGCATTATTAACCAAGCCTATACCATAACTGCTCTATCACCGCTGCTGGCAATAAGTACCGAAAGTACCCCTGTTCAGATTCCGGCAGGCGGCTCTGCTACCATAACCTCTACCACCACCGGCGGCACACCACCCTATGCCTACCTCTGGAACACCGGGCAAACAAGCAGCTCCATTACCATTACCGATGCAGGTACTTACTGCATAAGTGTTACCGACTCTAACGGCTGTACCGATGAGGAGTGCAGAACCATTACCGCCGAACCGGTTACGCCGCTTAATGCCCAAGACGATTTTGTTTATGCCGAAACAGGGCAAACCCTAACCATAAACCCGCTTGCCAATGATACCGGCACCAATACCCTAACCCTGCTTACGGTACTGGCTACTATAGACGTAAACGTAGATTACGAAAACGGAACCATAACCCTTACCGCTCCCGATGAGCCGGGCACCTACCTCATAACCTACCTTATAACCGATGCTACCGGCACGGTGGCTACCGGCACTATAACCCTTACCGTATTATCTCCTCCCGAGTGTGTGGAGGATTGTGTATGGCCCGGCGATGCCAATAACGATGGTATTGCTAATAACTACGACGTGCTGCACTTGGGGCTTGCTTATGACTTTACCGGTACTGCCCGATTAGACCAAAGCATAGGCTGGTATGCTCACAGCGCCGATAACTGGGCAAATAATTTTGCCAATGGCCTGAACTTTAAATTTGCCGACTGCAATGGCAACGGCACAATTAATGCCCAAGATACTACCGCCATTAGCCTTAACTACGGTTTAACGCATGGTAAAAATACTGCCGAAGCCCAAACCGGCGCTCCACTGTTTTTTAGCCTTAACAACCAAACCGGCGCCGGTGTGGGCGATACCATTTCGCTGTGGATTTACTTGGGCGATGCCGCTAACCCTGTAACCGATTTTTATGGCATGGCATACACCTTTAATTATGACGGCGCTTTTTTGCAACTTACACACCTTACGCTTGCCAATGACGCATGGGTAGGTAATACCGCTAATACCCTGCTGTTTAAAAAAACCACCTCAACTAACCAAACAGATGTAGCCCTTACCCGAACCAACCAAACCAATACATCGGGACAAGGAGTTATAGGCAAGGCTTCGTTTGTTATTATTGAAAACATAGACGGTAAAAACGAGGAAAACCTCAGCTATACCCTCAACTTTTCTTTTACCAATGTGCGCTGCATTACCAATGCCGAAGCAGAAATACCCGTTAATCCCGAAAATTACACCCTTACTGCCACCTCTGACAACACCTTGCCAAATAATGAATTTTTCCAAGCACACATATACCCCAACCCCGCCCAAAACCTGCTGCATATAAATGCCCCCGCAGGCGCTGTGGTACAGGTGTATAACCTAACCGGACAACTAATTTGCCAACAACAACTTACTACCCCCGCTACCACCCTGCCGGTTCACGCATGGCAAAAGGGTATGTACCTGCTCTCCATTTCTACCTCGGCAGGTAAAAAAACCTACAAATTATTGGTGCAGTAAAACCACCGTTGCTGCCCACAAAAACAGCAAATAAATACTAACCTCCTACCGCCTTAAAAGCCGCCTTTTTAACCAAAGTCGGCTTTTTTTTATCTATCGGGGTAAAAATGAAACTTACAGCCAAAAATTGATGTTTGCTACTAAAACCAACTTACTTCACCCCACAATCAGGTTTATCTTATGCGCATAACCTATAACTCGCCGGCAGTGCTAACATTTACACTTATTTGTACTGCTGTTATGCTGTTAGACGATTTTACCATGCACGGTCTTACCCGAAGTTTGTTTACCGTATATCCCGATATGGAACTTGCCGACCCTGTTACTTATTTCAGGTTAGTATCGCATGCGGCGGGTCATGCCGGTTGGGGTCATTTGGTAAGCAATCTTACGCTGATATTACTGTTAGGTCCTATGTTGGAAGAAAAATATGGCTCCCAAAAACTGCTTATAATGATGTTTATTACGGCATTAGTTACCGGCATACTCACTACCACACTTTTTAATGCCGGACTGCTGGGGGCAAGTGGTATTGTGTTTATGTACATCATACTCAGCTCTCTGACCAATTTCAGAAGTGGGCAAGTACCGCTTACTTTTATTTTGGTAGTGCTGTTGTTTTTGGGCAATGAGGTGGTTACCTCCTTTGAAGACGATAATATATCGCAATTTGCCCACATCATTGGCGGTGTTTGCGGCAGTGTGTTTGGCTACTCTACCGGCAACGGCAAAAACCAGTTGTTTACTGCCTAACTATTTACCTGCGCTTAAGCCAGCTCCACAATGCTGATGCCTGCGCCACCATACTGAGGCTCTTCGTCTAATACCGATTTTACGGAGCGGTACTTTTTGAGCAAATCTCTGATAGCACGGCGCAAAATACCATCGCCTATGCCGTGAATAATTTTTAGCTCATTTACGCCCAGCAGCATGGCTTTATCCAATAGGTTTTCAACCTCGCGCAGGGCTTCATCTCGGCGCATACCTCTTATGTCGATGCTGTTTTTAAACTCGCTTTTGGCTTGCAGGGTATTATAGAGGCTAATTTGCGGGGCATTTTCTTTAGGGTTTTGTATGCGCTCTACCACTTCCAGTTCTTTTAGGTTTATGTGGGTGGTAATGTGTTCAAATTCTACTATGGCGGCATTTCTCCTTATTTCGGTTACTTTACCCACTTCTCTGCCGCCGCGCAACTGCACCTGAGCGCCTATGGTAATGGGCTTATCGGTTTTTCGGTAATATACCTCCTCTTTCAAATCTTCCACATCATCGGTAAGCAGGGCTCTGTCTTGTTCTATTTCGGCTTTTATTTTTTTGATAAGCGCTTTATCGCCCTTATTTTCGTTCCACTCACGCACCATGTTTTCAAATTTGCGGTTGGCATCTTCCCATAAGGCTTGGGCTTTTTGGGAGGCTTCGAGGAGCATTTTTTTGCGGTTTTGCTCCAACTCCTGTTTTTTTTGGGTGTATTCTTGGAGCAGTTTGGTTAGTTGCTCCTCTTTTTGGGTGGCAATGCGCTCACGCTCATTAACGGCTTGTTTATCGCGCTGTAGGGTACTAAGCAGTTCGTCAAACTCTTTGTACTCTACGTCCACCTTTTGTTTGGCATTTAGGATAATAGCATCGGCAAGTCCGCTTTTTACTGCCAGTTCAAAGGCAAAAGAGCTGCCCGGTTTACCCACCTCTAACCTATACAGAGGCGATAAAGAGGCATGGTCAAACAACATACAGCCGTTAATGATGCCGGGGGTTTGGGTGGCATATACTTTTATGTTGGAGTAATGGGTGGTAATAATGCCATAGCAAAATTTTTTGTTAAAGTATTCCAGTAGCGCTTCGGCAATAGCGCCGCCCAGCGCGGGGTCGGTACCGGAGCCAAACTCATCTATGAGGAGCAAGGTTTTGGCATTGGCATGTTCGGTAAAATAGCGCATGTTTCGCAATCGGGAGCTGTAGGTACTGAGGTCGTTTTCAATAGATTGCTCATCGCCTATATCCACAAAAAAGTTGCGGAACAGGGTAAACAATGAGTGGTCATCGGCAGGCACCAGCAATCCGGTTTGCAGCATAAGCTGTAGCAGCCCTACGGTTTTTAGGAGTACCGATTTACCGCCGGCATTGGGTCCGCTCACCACTAAAAGCCGCTCTGCAATAGAAAGGGAAAAGGTAAGCGGAACGGTTTTCTTTTTGAGGGTTTTGTTTTTGAGGTAGAGCAGTGGGTGGCGGGCATTGTAAATTTCCATGCTTTTATCGGAAGATAAACGGGGCATGGCGGCGTTTAGGTCAATGGCAAGCAAGGCTTTGGCACGCACAAAATCGAGCAGCCCCAGCGTTTGCCGGTATTGTTTGAGGGCGGGTAGGTGGGGGCGGGTTTTGAGGGTAAGTTCGCGCAGAATTTGGTAAATTTCGCGTTTTTCGGCTTGCTGTAGCTCTACAATTTCGTTGGTGAGGTAAACGGTAGCTTCGGGTTCAATATAGGTAGTGCTGCCGGTGTTAGATTCGTCATGAATAATGCCTTTTACCTTTCGCTTATGTTCGGCAGGAACAGAGAGTACGCGTCTGCCATTGCGTATGCTTTCGGCGCTATCGGTAAGCCAGCCGTATTTTTTGTATTCGGTTATAATGGCGTTAAACTTGCGCTCTAAGTCTGTATATCGGGCGGTAATGTTTTTGCGAATTTGCTGCAATTCTTTAGAGGCATCGGAGCGCACTTTACCATTGTCATCTAATACTTGTTTAATTTGGTGTGCCAGCTCCTTGCTTATGGTAAGCGGGCTAATGAGTTCAAACAAGGCGGGGTATTTTTGGCGCCGGTCGTTACTGTGTCCGGCAAAAAGGCGCACAATTTCCTCTACGGTGCGCAATACCTGCGAAATGCGAAAAAACTGCTGCTCATTGAGCACAGCGTTGTCAATGCCGAGTAGGGTAATTTCCTCTTTAAGGTCGAGGAAATGCCCATCGGGAAAACCTTGTTCTTCAAAAGACAGGAATTGTTTAAAATCGTGGGTTTGGTGCAGCCGCTGCATAATGTCGTTGGGCTGTGCCATTACCTGCATTTTTTCTACCCACTCCTTGCCCATTGGGCTAAGGCATTTATGGGCAAGGAGTTCCTGTATTTTATCGAACTCTAATTTTTTAAACAGGTCTTTGGGGTAAAAATCTATGGCGTGTTTATCCTTATCAAAGTGTTTCATGAGTGGTGGAGGCAGTTGTGATATTGCAGCGCCAGTAGGCGCGCCCATCGCGAGTACGATTGAGGAGTTTATTAGAGAATAACTCGCGGCGCAGCAGGGCGTGGTCGGCAAAGGTGTGGTGGTGGTTTAAAATTTCGTTAACCTCTTTTTCGGTGTATTGTCGGTCAAAATCAAATTGTTCTGCCAAAAATTCCAAGATGAGTTTTTGGCGATTAAAGTGATTGCGCTTACTGGGCCAAATGGTTACTTGCCCTTGTGCGTTAAGGTAGTTTTGAATGGGTTGGTATTTTGGGGGCAGGTTCATGGTGGTGTAGGTTTGGGGTGTTTTAAAAAGATATTAACCGTTGTTTAAGTCAAAGAGGAGGAGGTAAAATTATATTATTTAATTTATTGCGGGGATATGTTCTAAATTTTGCCGTGTAAAGCATCTATCATTATTTGCATTTCTTGTTGCGTTCTAATTCTTACTTCATAACGTTCCGATGCTAAGCTGCCTTTTTTCTTATTTCCCTCTCTCACTCTATCTTCCACTAAGAGTCCGCTTATATTTGTAAGGTCTATATTTGTATTGATTTGCAATATTTGTTTGCTTGCAACTTTACCACCATAACCAATGGCGGAAAAAGTGGTATCTTTTATTTCAACCTTTAACAGCACCTGTTTGGGTGTAATTTTAACCTCGCCCAGCGTTTTTAACCAATCATAAAAGAGTAAAAATACTTCTTTGCTGTCTTGTTTCAGGTTAAAAAATCGGTCTATTTCATATAAATCGAGGTCTTGGTTTGCTATATCCTTTACTGATTTTATTTTTTTGCTATTTATGCTTTCTATTTTTTCTTCATCGGGGTCGTTGTTTAAATAATCAATAAAAACCAAGTCATCTTCAAACCAAAAATACTTAATGAGTGTAATAGTGCCTTCTTTATTCTTTTTTACTCGTTCAATTTGAGTGGCAGAAAATTTTTTTGCTATTAAAACAATCTCTGTTTGTTTTAAATCCATTTCTTGGAATTTGGGTAACTCAACATTGTAAATTTGAGTTGCCCTTAAATATACATCAGCAAAATTGTCTTCAATGTATTCCTTGTAGTCTGCCGCTTGCTCGGTTATATTTTTATCATAGTCCTTTTTCAATTCAAATACTACAAACCTTTTTGATTTGGGATTATACGCTAAAATATCCAGTCTTCCGTTAGTGCCTATACTTCTGACATTGCCTTTAAGCGGAAATTCGCTTGCAATGAAAACTACGTTCAAAAAAAGAGCATTCCAATTTTCACAGATAAATTTGTTGAGTTCGCTCTCCGGTTTATTTACCTGCTTTAAAAGTTTTTTTTGCGCAGATGAAAAAAGTTTAGGCATTCGTTTTGGCTTTATAGTTTTTTATCTTTTTACAAAATTGGGTTGGTGACACCTAAATTTAAATATCCAACCCAATAGATAGTAGGCGAGGGTAGCGCTCAAAGCGGCGCCATTTATTTGGTATGGAAGATGACGGTGTAATTTTAGTAACGCCGCTAAATATCACCTGTTTTGCTTTATGGACTATACTATTTACTACAGCAAAGTTACGATTTATTATGTAGTAAAGTTGATGCCTTCTGCTACTTTGGGTATTAAGTGCCTGTTACAATACAAAACCCATACTTCGCCCCCATAGTTCCCAACCCAACCCCAAAGGCGCATGTTTGCTCTGAGGGGGTTGTTTAATTACCGCCAACCCGATGCTAAGAAAGCAACCTACCAAACAGCCATGCCCTCCCGATTTACGTTTTGCGTTTTTTCTTTTTGGCAGCCGGAAAAAGCACGTTGTTTAAGATAAGGCGGTAGCCGGGCGAGTTTGGGTAAAGGCTGATGTCGGTTTCGGGTTCGCCCACCAGGTGTTGGTAGTCTTCGGGGTCGTGTCCGCCGTAAAAAGTCCAAAAACCTTGACCAAATTCGTTGTGAACATATCGGGCTTCGCTGGCGGCTTTGTTTTCGCCCATAACCAACACATCAGATTTAACAAATTTTTTACCAAAGGCGGTGGTTTGCCCCATAAAACCTTTTACGGTTTGGGTGTGGTTTTGGGTGAGCATGGTAGGCACGGGGTCCCATTTGGCAGAGAACTCAAACAGGGTAAAATAGTCCATGTTTTTGGGCACATTTCGGGTTTGGGTGGCATCAATTTCCGAAAACTCGTATTCATAGGGGTTTATACTGAGTTTGTAGTCCTTAAAAGCAAAGGTTTTATTGTAATCTAATTTTTGCTGTGCGCCGGGGTCGGGGGCATCGCCGTCAAACATACGGTCGCAAATATCTGCACCTTCGGCAGAGAGGGCAATGTCAAAAGAATCGGTAGCGGAGCACATGGCAAACATAAAACCGCCGCCTGCCACATATTGCTTAATTTTTTTGGCTACGGCAAGTTTCATTTGCGAAACCTTGTTAAATCCGAGTTGTTTTGCCTTGGCTTCTTCGTATTTTACTTGGTCTATATACCATGGTTGTGTGCGGTAAGAGGCATAAAAACGCCCGTACTGACCGGTAAAGTCTTCGTGGTGTAGGTGAAGCCAATCGTATTTAGAGAGTTTTTCGTCTAATACTTCCTCGTCATACACTTTATCAAAGGGTATTTCGGCAAACTCCAGCACTAAGGTTACGGCATCGTCCCAGGGCAGTTCGGGGTGGTGGGGTTTGTTTTTAGGGGTGTAAACAGCTATTTTAGGCACTTTTTCTAATTTCACCACGTCCATATTCACTTCGGGATTGGCTATTTCCTGCAAGATATTGGTGTACTGCACATCGGGCACAATATCATAGCTTACGCCGCGTATGCGGCAGGTTGCCTCAAACTTGTCGTAATACTTAAAAGCAAAACTGCCGCCGCGGTAATTGAGCAGCCAGTCCACTTCTATGTTGTTTTGCAATACATAATAGGCTACGCCGTAGGCTTTGAGATGGTTTTTTTGTTTTTCATCCATGTATATGAGTATGTAAGATGCCTGCATTTTGGCTGCAAACAGCATACATAAAACAGCAAACAGTAGTTTTTTCATGGTATTTTTTTGTTGTAGCGGGGTTATTTGTGGTTATTATTAAGGTAAAGTGTTGGTTGGCAAACATACGCAGCCTGTTGTAAGGGCTGGCTTGTGGGGGCTTTGTTGTTTTTGGTGTGTAGGATAAATTTTAAGGGTTTGGGTAGAAGTATAAAACCTGCAAAGTAGGCAAACTGTTCATTTAACGCAAAGTTGCGTTGAATAGCGCAAGTAACAAAGGTGTTTAACTTTTTTTTGCTTTAAAACCGACGAAGCCATGAAAATAACCCGATTTTTAAGTTTGTTTTTTGTTTTTTTGGTTGTGTTAGCCTTGGGCAGTCATAGTTTATTTGCACAGTACCGAAGCGCCGACGAAATTCAGGCAGAACGCATGGCTGCCTTGAAAGCCAATAATATCCGCTCCACTACCGATGGATATGCTTACAAATGCGAGCTGTATGACAATGTAACGGTTTTTTACGTAATGCCCAATGACGAAATTTTGCAAGTTCAGCCCGATGAGAGCATTTTGCTGGTGGGTTTTAAAGACCGACCCCCGCTGGGCAGAGAAACGGAGTTTGCTTATATGCTCTCTATTGTAACAGAGCCTCCTATTACCTATGCTGTGGACAAACAGGGGCATATTTGGCAAAAAAAATACCCTTACAAAGAAATTGTAGGCACGGCGGTAAAGAGCAGTAAGTAAAAAGGCTCTATTATGCTATTGTTCGTTGGTAACTACTTAGGTACTATCTGCAATTCAAATTCATGGCGTATTTGCAGGCTAATTGGTAAGATTTCCGGCAGCAGTTAGCACACGGATAACGCGGATGCGGCTGATTTGCACAGATTTTTGAAAAATAATAGCTACTTAAGTGCTGCCCATCATGCAGGTTCTTGGCGTATTTGCAGGCTAATTGGTAAGATTTTACGCAAAGAAAAACCGCAAAAAATACAAAGTGTTTGGGGGCTTTGCGCTGCCCTTTGCGTTCTTTGCGGTTATCACAGGGAATTTAGTTAAGACCAAGACACAGGGTAAGTAGTTGCGTTTGTTGTATGCTCACCGTTCCCACAGTTCGGGCGCTGCGTTGTATGGTAATTTTGGGGGCACCTTATTTGTTTAAAGTAGCGCCGCCAAAAATGGGAGTAGATTTAGTAGAAATAGTTTGGGGGTAGCGCTAAATTGATGCGTAGCAGTAAAATGCTGCCGCACCACAATACCTCAAAAATTATACAAACCCATACAATGACGGTGTTTTTAAGACAAATTCCCGATTGGTGCATCGGGTTTGCAAACGCATTAAGGTGTGCATCATATTTTAATGCCGGTTTTTGCCCTTTTGCCTATTTTCCAGCATAACAATCGGCTTGGTCTATTGTTAAGTAGTTTGTCTTGTTTTGATAAAAAAACTAATTTCTTTTTGTCCTTTGCCACCGCAATTGTCAGGCAGACTCAAAATTTCTACTTCAATATCTTTGCCATTTTTTAGTACATGCAGTTCTTGGGCAAAAGAGCTGTAAATTAGCCCTATTGCTGCCGCCGGCGCTACAAACAAAGGCAGCAAATGCACTCCTGCTATATAAGCAATTGCCGCGTTTTGAGTCATAAATGGCAGTTTAGCAGTTTTGTTTGTTGTGTTGCATAACTTTTACCGGAGCAGTCAATGGAATTTATATCACTACTTTTTTATGGCGCGCTTTTGTGCTGTTATGTTTCAGAGATACCTTTATTTTACGGCACAGTCTGTTCCACATTAACTGTTCCGGCTGTGCCGTTGTTCCATTGTACGGTAATTTGGTGGGCACCTTGTCCGCTTAGGATAGTGCCGCCGGTTACTGTCCACACATAAGTAGCGCCTGTAATGGCAGGAACGGAGTAGGTTGCGGGTGCATTGGCACAAGCGGTACTGTTTCCGGTAATTACAGGATTACAGGTAGGAATAGTTATGCCTGTGCGCGGGTAGGTGGTAACTACATTCCATATCATGGTTTGCAAGTATAGGGCAAGCGCCGGCGAGGGTATTGGAGTGCCGGTCGGTGCATCGGGCAGCAGGTTATTGGGTAGCCCTACCGGACTTTGGTTGAAAATGCAGGCGTAATGCATCATACTTATTGCATATGCCCCTAATTCGTTTGTGTGTATATTGTCGCCAAAAAACTGATTGATGTTTGTAATTCCGGGAACAAGACCAAGTTGAATATCATCATACAAGCGAGCCATCATTTTATGTCCGGGTATTATATATACCGGTGGTGCGCCACTTGGTCTGTTTGCATTGGCATAATCTTGCATTCTTTCAAATTCTTCGCCCTGCGTATCCAGCATTTGCCGCCACGGACCATTGCTGCCGTCTAAATTTGTCCATGTTGTCCATAACAGCGTGGGGGTTCCGTTGCCGTTGTTGCCATTATTCCACGCATTGTTTACAAATAACGAGAGGTATTGCTTTTGCTCCTGAATGCCATCTAAATACCATTGTTGTGTATTGCCGCCCTCGTAGTACAAGGGCACTCTTTCGGTTATTGAGAGGAGTTCCCAATTGGCAATATGTAACCTTGCATCGGGCGAGCCAAAACCTATTGGCGTATCCCATCGGTGTTTCATAGATGATCCGGGCGTTGTTGATTTTCCGACCATTGCATCAAAAAGTTGCCATGCAGCCAAGGAATTTACGTTGGCAATTAAGTTTACATACTGACCGGGCCAGTGCGGATAAAACAATGGGTCGGTTAAACTATGACCACTGTGAATCTGCTTACTATTTAGCGGATATGCCTGCTTGGGAGGCAGGGGTTGCGCAGCGCAAATATGCGCACACAAAAAAGCAAAAACAAATAAAATGATTGTTTTCATTGTTTGTTTGTAATAGCTTAGTGGGTTGCAAAATTGTAAAAATAGGCATAGCTACAACTGATGCAGCAGGTTAGTACAGATTTTTGAAAATACAGACCAATTTCATTTAGACAAATGCCGATAAACTGCAATCGGGCTTGTTGTTGTTTTATGTTGCTCCAAACAACACTTTTCGTTTATCCGTTTATCGGGTGGGAATATCCCGATATGATTAAATTGGGGCTGCCCTCGTTGGCAGGCAGTAGCGAAATTGCGGCAGATTTGGGCAGTTAAATTTGCAAATAATCAGCAAGGTTTATATTTAGTTCTTGGGCGGCAAGCAATACTTCTTGGGCGGCGTATTTTTTAATCACATCGAGCCGTTTGTATTTAAAGAGGTCTTGTACATAGCGATTGCTTAAAATGATTTCTTGGGTTTTTTTGTCGTATTTAGCCTCCAAATGCTGCTGAATGGGTAGCATAAACTCCTTAAATTTTTCGCGTTCTATTTTTACGGCATCGTTGGCAGGGTTGGGTGCGGGTGTGTAGTTTTTAGTTGGTGCCGGGGGCAATGCGGGGGGCAATGCAGCTATTTTTTGGGCAATATGCTGTAGTTGGTTGATAAATTTGTATAGGTCTTGTCCTTTTAACCTACGGTGTATGCCTTTTTCATTTTCCCATTGGGTAGGGGTTAAGTATTGCTGAAGGTGTTCGGCAAAGTGGAACAGTTTGTCTTCGGAAAAAACGTAGTGGTGGGGCACATTATATTTTTGGGCAAAGCGGTCTCGCAGCAGCCAGAGTTCCATAGCTGCCAGTTTTTGGTTATCGGGCAGTTGTTTGTATCGGACATTTGATTCAAATTTTGGCAAGCCGTTGTCAATTTCAATAGCTTGTTTAATTATCAGTTGTTTCATTTCCTCTTCAAACCATGGTGTGCGCCGGGTTTGTTGCAATTGTTGTGCTAACATTTGTTTAACCTCTATTAAAAAAACCACATCATTGGCAAGATACTCCATCATTTGTTCAGATAAGGGGCGTTTGTGCCAGTTGGTAACCTGTAGTTGTTTGTCTATATTTACATCAATGGTATTTTTTATCAGGCTAACAAAAGAGGTACTTTGCAGCGCCAACACTTTTTCGGCAATTTTGAGGTCAAATATGTTAGTGGGCTTACAACCATATTTCACAAAAACCTTAAGGTCTTCGGTGCAGTCGTAAATTATTTTTTCCACCTGTGGGTCATTTACAATGTCCCACATAGGTTGGAGCAGGGTTCTAAATTCGGCATCGGTTCGGCAAATGCTGATGGGGTCAATAATATAACAAACCTCTGGCGTAGCTATTTGTGCTACGCACAGGTTAAGACCGTATTTAAACCTGTTTCTGTCGAACTCTGTATCAATGGCAATTTGGGGCTCCTTAGCAATGATAGAGCAACAGTGCAAAAGCTCTTGAGCTGTTTTTACCAACTGTATGTTATAAGGGGCGGCGGGAGGTAGGCTCATGAGTTTGGGGGTTGTTGAGAGGCTTTTTTAACAATTAAATACCCCACTATACCGGCAATAATAGAGGCAGATAAAATGCCTATTTTAGCTTGCACCAGGTATTCAGAATCTTTAAAAGCCAAACCGGAAATAAACAAAGACATAGTAAAGCCAATGGCTGCCAAAAATCCGGCTCCTATGATGTGTTGCTTGTTTAATCCTGCCGGCAGGGTTGCCCATTTTAGTTTAAGCAGCAGCCATACCATACCTACTACGCCTACTACTTTGCCCAGCAGTAGCCCCACAAACACACCCAATACTACCGGACTGGCTAACTGCTGCAACATGCCGGCGGTAAAGGTGATGCCTCCGTTACTAAGGGCAAAAACGGGCATAACCACAAACGCCACCAAAGGGTGCATGGCATGTTCTAACCGCTGCAATGGGGTAAGGGCATTTTTGGCTACGTTTCTTATATCTTCCAAAATATGGAGTTGCTCATCGGTAACGGTGGGCACATTGTTGGGGTGTGCTTTTCTAAATTTGTTTAACAGGTAAGTTAGCTCTTCGGTACAAATGGTTTCGTTTACCTTTACCCTTGCCGGAATGGTAAAGGCTGCCAATACCGCAGCAATAGTAGCATGTACGCCCGACATCAAAAATGCCAGCCACAAGCCGCCTATGCCTACAATGGCATAAAATAACGTATTGCGCACACCAATGAGGTTGGCAGTTATAAGTACGGTCATAAAGCCTGCACCGGTTAGCAAACTTACAAAGTTAATATCGGAAGTATAAAAAAGGGCTATGACCAATACGGCGCCCAAGTCATCGGTTATGGCAAGGGCAGTAAGAAAAATTTTGAGCGATATGGGCGCTCTGTTGCCCAGCAGGTATAGTACGCCTAAGGCAAAAGCAATATCGGTAGCCATAGGAATACCCCAGCCCGATGTGGTTTCGGCAGAAGAAAAGTTAAACAGCAAGTATATAGCAGCCGGCACCGCCATACCACCCACTGCTGCTGCCAGTGGCAGCACGGCATTTTTAGGGTTGCTTAGCTCGCCGGCTATCATTTCGCGTTTTAGTTCAAGTCCTATCACAAAAAAGAACACTGCCATTAACCCATCGTTTATCCAGTGGTGGAGTGACTTGGAGAGCAAAAAATCGCCAAACCCGATAGAAAATTCTATTTCCCATAGATGATGAAATTCATCGGCTAAGGGTGAGTTTGAAATTACCAACGCCAAAAATGCTGAGGCAAATAATATAATACCACTCATTACGCTGTTGTTCATAAAGCGTTTAATAGGGTCTATTATCCACTTCTCAACGGGCGCTTGGGGTATTTTTGTTTTTTTTTGTTTAATCATGTGTGAGTAAGGTGTTTAGGTATGTGCGTGATGGGGCGTACCGGGGTTTTAGCGGCAATTACTCTTTTATCAATCGGGCGGTGAAGTGTTGGTGTTGGTTTGTAAATTGCAAGAGGTAAATACCGGCAGGCAGGTGGTTAAGATGGAGTTGTACGGTATTTTGGGTAGGTTGCAGGCGCATTTTTTCTTGTCCGTTAAGGGCGTAGAGGCTCAGTACGCCCTGAGCGCCTGTTATTGTGCTATGGGGCAGGGTTATTACGGCTGTGTTAGCCACAGGATTGGGGTAAACCTGCATAACCGCATCGGGCTGAGCAATATCGGGTGTATTTACCCCTAAGCAGGGCAGGGGTTCTACGTTGGGCAAATCGGTAAAAATGCCGTTGTTTACATACCAGTGCTGCCATGTGCCTCCAATGCCGGTATTCCAGTTAGAAAGGTCAAAAGTATTAGCGCCGGCGGGGGTTCCTGCCACTTTATATGCCGCTACTGCCTGCTGGTTTCGGTTCCAGGTAAGGGGTTGGTTGGGCTGGCAAGTTTCGGGCATATTAGGTTGGGCGCAGTTTACTTGCAAAAAGTAGGCATAATCTTCGTAAGCCGGATATTCTCCAAAAACAGTAGCCAACCCATTTGGGTCAATACAAACAGCGGTGTACTCATTACAGGCTATGCCATAAGCGGTAATACCGTAATCTTGCGCTATTCGGGCTAAAAAGGCAACATGCCTGCCTCGGCGGTCGGGGTTATCATAATGCGTATCGGTAACTACGTTTTGTAGCCACGGGTTGTGCAAAAAATCGTCTTTTAACAAGGTAACTTGTGCGTTATAGGGATTGAGCAGCGCCGCCGGCGATACTACACTGCCGTTTTGACCGGTGTAAATAATGCTGCCTTGTATAGCCATGCCTGCCGATAGCCCTCCTATAGGTATGCGCTTTTCGTTAATGAGGTAGTTAAAAGCGGTGTCTAAGGGTGTGTTGTTCCAAAACGACAGGTAAGACCACTGATTACCACCGGCAAACCAAAGCCCCTCAGCATTGCGCACTTGCTGTATAACATAGGGGTTGTAAGCCGCCGCAGCATCGTTGCAAACAATGGTTTGAACGGAGTTTACCGGCACACCCAGTTCAGAGAACAGGTAGTTGTTATACCCATCAGCGCCGCTGGTGCGCAGCACTACTATATCGCCGCCGCCGGTATGTTGTAAAAACCAAGCCATAGCCGGGTCGCTTTCTAATGCGCCGCCCATTAGCACCGTTACGGGCTGTGTTTGGGTTTGCACATCGGTAGTATCGCCGGTAAAATAGTTAGTGTAACTTTGGCTATGGGCAACTTGTGCGGCAATGCCCACAAGCAATAACAGCAGGATAAAACATACATGTTTGTTCATGGGCGGGTAGTTTATGCTTGTTTAGTATGTAGCAGGCGTTTTAGCAATATACAAACAGGGCATACTTGTTTTTTGTAAAAAACTATGCCCTGTTTGTGTTTTTAACTTTGGGGGTTAGTGATTTATTTACAAGGTAAGCAGAAAACCTATGGTAAAGTTAGCGTCCCAGTCAAACACTACTTGTTTGCAGCCTGTGGCATCGGCTATTGCTTTATAGATGTTTAAACCGGCTTTTTGTTTTTCGCCATCGGCGGTATATCCATCGGGCGCTTTTAAAACAGTATAACGCTCTTTACCGTTTCGGGTTTGT
The DNA here is from genome assembly GCA_002345145.1 of Bacteroidetes bacterium UBA2322. GTDB lineage: Bacteria > Bacteroidota > Bacteroidia > Chitinophagales > UBA2359 > UBA2359. The sequence goes on along the minus strand of DDVC01000225.1, from coordinate 30,311 downwards.
TTAGCCAATTCAAAAGGTACGCCACCTATGATAAAGCAGGTTTGACGCTGCGCGGTAGGCACTTGTTTGGCTTTGGCGCTTGCTTCCTGGTAAACGGTGGTAGGGTTTAGGTTATTTTGGTAGTACTTAGAGCCGTGTGTTTCTACTGCGCTCACCTGACCGTTTTGCATCCACGAAATTTTGGTATTGCCCGACCCCATATCTACTACAAAAGCGCGTTGGTCATAAGCGCGGGGCAGGGCAGCTTTAAGCGCCAGTTTACCCTCTTGTTCGGGCGTAACAGTGTTTACCACATACCCCAAACCCTTTAACGCTTTAATGATTTTTTGGGTGCTTTCGGCTTTTAACGCCCCTGAGCTTACTACAAAGTGAATCTCTTTACCACCCACGCCAAAATCGAGCATTTTACCTATGTAGCGTTTCAAGCCGTCTCGCACATCGGCATCGGTAGCCATGTTTTCCATTACAAGGCTGTTACCAAATTCGGCTTTTTCCAATTTCCAGTTTTTAAGGTTGTCTATACGTACTATAAAGGAGTTAAAACCGGTAGCGCCTAATTCTACCACACCTTTTAGTTTACCGTTTACCGGCTCGGTGGGGGTGTAGGTAAATGATGATGTAGTAGCGGTAGTAGTAGTAGTGGAAGGTTGTTCAACAGTTTTAGCAGGAGTGGTGGTGGCAGACGGTTGGCTGGTGGTTCCCGTACTGCCCGATGAATTGTTATTCATTTGCGAAGACAAGTAGCGCAGCCCAAAAAACGCAATGGCTACAATAACCAGTGTAATCAAAAATTTAGAAAAGGTGGTTAAACGTGGCATGATATTGTTGGTTTGGTTTAAAATGGCATAATTTTTTTTAGCTAATACAGCCACAAAAGTAAGATACTTTTAGCAAAAAAGTAGGGTATTGGTTACTTTGTTCCGCTCTTTTACCACTAAGATGCCAACAGCAGGCAGTATTATTTTTAGTGGTTAAAATAAAACAGGCTACTGTTTGGTTGAAAAAAAACCTCTCAGCCCGATTAACTGCTTTGTTGTTATTACTTGGTACCCACTACTGAATATCCACTACTCACTACCCATTGGCACACGGATAACACGGATGCGGCTGATTGGCACAGATTTTTTAAAAATAATAGTTACTTAGGCGCTGCCTGTCATGTAGGTTCACGGCGTATTTGCAGGCTAATGGGTAGCATTTTGCACAAAGAACGCAAAGTCTTTGCGACCTTTGTGCTAACCTTTGTGTTCTTTGTGGTTATCATAAGGAGTTTAGTTAAGACCAAGACACAGCGTAAGTAGTTACTGCAAATTTACCCATTTGGGCTTTTTGCACCTAATTTTGTAACCTAATCCCATAAAAAATAACAAGACTTTGCGAACTTTGTGAAACCCTTTGTGCTCTTTATTTAAAACTGCCTACATTGCACAGTTGTTTGCCGCTTACCTTGTAAACGCCAAAACGCTGCGCCCGTTTTTTACCTTTTTTGCACTACCCTACCCCTTAAACTCCATTTTGTAACCATGATACACAATATAAGCCAAAATAATCCGCTTGCCGGACAAATTATTGCAGAACTGCGCGACATACAAATACAAAAAGACCGTATGCGCTTTAGAAGAAACATGGAAAAACTGGGCGAAATGTTTGCCTTTGAGATAGGTAAAAAAATGCCTTCTGTTCAGAAAGAGGTGCAAACACCTATGGGTATTGCCCTTTGCAACGTGCTTGCCGAACAGCCGGTGCTGGCTACCATTTTAAGAGCCGGCCTACCGCTGCACCAAGGGCTCCTCAATGTGTTTGACCATGCCGATAATGCTTTTGTTTCGGCTTACCGAAAACACCATAAAAATGGCACTTTTACCATTAAATTAGAATACCTCTCTTGCCCCGATTTAGAAGACCGCATTTTGCTCCTTGCCGACCCTATGCTGGCTACCGGCGCTTCTATGGCGCTTACCATTGAGCAACTTTTTGAACAAGGTATTCCCAAGCAACTGCACGTAGTGAGTGTTATTGCCTGCACCGAGGGCATTAACGAAGTACGCCGCCGGTTTCCGCAAGCTGTTTTTTGGACAGCCGCCCTTGACGAAGAACTAACCGCTAAGGGATACATTGTGCCCGGGCTGGGCGATGCCGGCGACTTGGCTTTTGGCGAAAAAATGCAGGATTGACAATAGCCCATCAGGATAACAGAGCCAAACTACCACCGGGCTTGCCGTTGTTTTGTTTCGCCCACAAATAACAAGTTACTTTGTCAGCATTTATCCGCCAAAAATCCGTTTTATCTGCGTGCTTTTTTTGTATTTATTTGCTAAAAGCGGGTAAAATAGCCCAATTTATAGAGCTACACCCTTTAACACACAGTTTATTTACCCATAAAACCCCTGTATGCTTTACAGGTGTGGCACCAAACGCACGCACTTACGCTGCTACCGTACAACCGCAGCCCCCCAAGTAAAACAACCAAAAGCACAAAACGCCATTTTGCCGTTTTACTTGCCCACATCCGGCAGCCAAAAATACTGCCATGCTTATTTAACGGTGTTTTTTTGTAATTTTGCCCCCCAAAAAGAACTAAATAGGTTCCTTTTTACTGCTTTCATTGTTTCACATTTTGTAAACCCAAATTTTGCGTTATGACTCATTCCTATAAAACGGCTTTCCGTTTGTTTATTGCCCTGTTTGGCGCTTTGTTACTCAGCGCTTTTGTACCCCTTACATCGGGCGACCCTGTGCTGTTTACCATTGGCGGCGATAAAGTAACCAAATCGGAATTTTTAACCGTTTACGATAAACACAATGCCCAAGACAGCGCCCGATACTCTAAAAAATCAATTGACGAATACTTAGAACTGTTCATAAACTTTAAACTCAAAGTAAAAGAAGCCGAAAGCATGGGCTTAGATACCCTGCCCGGCATTAAACAGCAAATTGCCGATTACTATAAACAACTTGCCAAAACCTACCTGCACGACAAAGACATTACCGACCAACTCATACAAGAGGCTTACCAGCGCATGAAAACAGAGGTGAAAACCAGCCATATTTTAATACGCCTTGCCGAGCAAGCCTCGCCCGATGATACCCTTAAAGCCTTTAACAAAACCCTGAGCGTTTACCGTATGCTCACCGAACAAGGTCTGGATTTTGCCAAACTTGCCGAAAAATACTCCGAAGACCCCTCCGTTAAAGAAAACAAAGGCGATTTGGGCTACCTTACTGCGTTCCAAACCGTTTACCCCTTTGAAACCGCTTTTTACAATACCCCAAAAGGTAAAATATCGGGACCCGTGCGTACACAGTATGGTTATCACTTGGTAAAGGTGGACGATGTTCGCCCCGCACAAGGCTCTGTTCGCGTGGCGCATATTCTCATCAAAACCACCGATAAAGACACCATTACCCAGCAGCAAGCCGCCCAAAAACGCGCCTTAGATGTGTATAACCGCCTCAAAAAGAAAAAAATAACCTTTGAACAAGCAGCCTTAGCCGAATCGGACGACAAAACTACCGCAAAAAGCGGCGGCGAACTGCCCTGGTTCAAAAGCGGCAAAATGTTTCCCGAGTTTGAAGATGCCGCCTTTGCCCTCAAAAAAACCGGCGAAATTTCTAAGCCGGTTAAAACCCGAATAGGTTGGCATATTATTAAGCTCCTTGAACGCAAAGGCATAGGCACTTTTGACGAACTTAAAGACGAACTCAAAAAACGAATAGAACGCGATAACCGCTCTCGCGTATCGCAGCAGTATTTTATTGCCCGATTAAAACAAGACCACCAGTTTACCGAATTTGCCGAGCCTAAAAATACCATCATCAATGCCATAGCCAAAAGCCAGTCTATACAACGCGGGCAGTGGAAAGCCGATAGCCTTGAAACCGGTATAAACACCAATCAAGCCCTGTTTACCATTATTTTTCCCGATACTAAGCAACTCAAAACCTATACCATAGCCGATTTTATAACCTTTGCCGAAAAAAACCAAATGCGCGCCCGAAGCCGCAATACCCAAGAAACTGCCAGCCGCCTCTATGCCATTTATGCCGAAGAGCAACTTATGGCTGCCGAAGAAACTACCCTGCAAACCAAATATCCCGAATTTGCCCGACTGCTCAAAGAGTTTAGAGACGGCAACCTCCTCTACGAACTCATGACCCAAAACGTGTGGAACAAAGCCATGGAAGATACCTCCGCACTCCGCAAATTCTACAACGAAAACAGCAGCCGGTATGTGTGGAAAGAGCGCGTAAACGCTTACATATTTACCTTTAACGACCCCCAAACCGGCGCCGAACTGCGCGCCAAAGCCCAAACCGCCACACCACAAGAGCTGGCAAATTTAGAAACCGAAGCCAAAAGCGGTAAACTTCAAAAATACAAAGTAGAAAGCGGCATGTACGAAAAAGGGCAAAAAACCCTGCTCAATGCCGTAAACTGGGCACCCGGTATTTCCGAAAACATAGACAGCGCCGATGGCAATACCAGTTTTGTGGTTATTACCGAAACACTGCCGCCCTCACCCAAAAAATTAGAAGAAGCACGCGGCTATATTATTGCCGATTTTCAGAGCAAATTAGAGCAGGAGTGGGTAAAACAACTCCGCAAAAAGTACGACGTAAAAATTAACAAAGACGTACTGGAAACCCTATACAAAAAGTAACCACCACCCAAAACCGGTTTGTTTTTACCCCGGGCAGCACTCCCTTTTTGAGGGAGGCAGGGCAGAGCCGATTATTTTCGTCCTACACGCTATTTTTCTGAAAAAAACAGGTATTAAACCCCTAAAAATGCACCCAAAAACCTTAAAAAACGGACAATACAAACTCCCCCCTTCTTTGAGGGGGGGCTGGGGGGGAGAACCGGTGGCAAGATACCAAACAGCCCAATTTCACCAAAACAAACCCCCAATCAGTAAGCATACGCATTGGCTTTTAAGCAGAACCCGCCATGTTATTGCCATAAACCACCTACACCCTACTTTTTTGAGGGAGGATCGTGAGAGCAAGCAAAAAAAGTGTTGGCATGGTCAAATGCAAGCAACACTGTTACCTGCCGCTTTTACCCATTTAGTAATGCTGCTGCTGCTTACTTGGAGTTTGGCAGGAATAGGCTGCAAAAACAAAACATCGGGCAAAGATGAGCCCGTGGCACGCATCAACAACACCTATATCTACCAATCGGAACTCAAAAACGCACTCGGCATTAACATCAACCCAACCGACAGCGCACAATTGGCTAAACAGTATTTGGAAACAACCTTAAAAAGAAAGGCATTGCTCCAAGAAGCACAAACGCAAATGGCAAACAACCTGCCCAATATAGAACAGCAGGTGCAAGACTACCGCGAATCGCTGCTGCTTCATGCCTTTGAGCAGTTTTTGCTCAAACAATATACCGATACAACGGTAACTCAACAAGAAATAACCGCTTACTACCTCCAAAACCAAAACAATTTTACCCTAAAAACAAACGTTGTAAAAGCTGCCTATGCCATTGTAAACAAGGGTTTTGAAAAAAAAGACTCCCTAAAAATGCTGCTAAAAAAAGCCGACTCGCTCGCCATACAACAACTTCAAGGCATTTGTGCCCGCGAAGCCATCAACTGCTCACTGCCCTACCAATGGATAGAATGGCAAAACCTGCAACAGCAAATACCCTTAGATGAAGCCGATTTTATCACCGCCACCCAAAACCGGTTGTACCAAACCTCCGATGCCGTTAATACTTACTACCTAAGCATTCAGGAGTGGGGTAAAGCCGGAAGCATAAGCCCACCAGCTTACTGCCAACCCGAAATTGAAAAAATTATTGTCCACAAACGCCGGCTCCGGTACTTGCAAGATACCAAAGACCGCCTTTTTAGAGAAGCAACCGATAAAGGTACCATAGAAATTTTCCGACAATAATGCCTATACCCATCATTTACCTCACTTTCCTATTACTTACTCCCACGCACATGAGCCGGTTACTTATAATTTTAACAGCCTTTGCCTTTTTTTGCAACTTGCCAATAACTACCCAGGCGCAAACCTACATTGTTGATGAAATAGCCGCCGTTGTAGGCGATAAAATTGTACTGGTTTCTGATATAGAAACCCAATACAACCAAGCCCTCAACAACGGTATGCGCGATGACGGCAACCTGCGCTGCTTAGTTTTAGACCAACTCCTGCTCGACCGCATGTTTCAAACCCAAGCCGAAATAGACAGTATTGAAGTAAGAGAGGAAGAAGTAGAACGCGAAATAGAAAACCGACTGCGTTATTTTTTGGGCTTATTTGGGGGCGATGCAGCCAAGTTTGAAGCCTACTACGGCAAAACCATTTTAGAAATACGCGAAGAATACCGCGAAGAAGTGCGTGGCATACTCCTTGCCCAACGCATGCAAAGCCAAATACTGAGCAATGTATCTATTACCCCCGCCGAGGTGAAAACCTATTTTGAAAGCCTTCCGCCCGATAGCATACCTTATTACAATGCTGAAATAGAACTGCTACAGCTAACCGTAAAACCCAAAACCGGCAAAGCTAAAAAAGACGACGTAAGGGCTACCCTGCTCAAACTCAAAAAACGAATTGAAGAAGAAGGCGAAGACTTTGCCCGATTAGCCTCTATCTATTCCGAAGACCCCGGCTCTGCCGCACAAGGCGGCGACTTAGGCTGGACCAACCGCGGCGATTTTGTGCCCGAATTTGAAGGCGCTGCCTTTAAATTAAAGGTAAACGAAATTTCTATCCCTGTTGAAAGCAAATTTGGCTTTCACATGATTCAACTGCTAGAACGCCGAGGCGATAAAATTCATACCCGCCATATACTCATAAAACCTAAAATTACCGACGATGACCTCAAAAACGCTCTTACCCGAATAGACAGCATCAGAACCGCTATACTTACCGATACAGCCCTAAATTTTAGGCTTGCTGTTGAAAAATTTTCAGATGATGAAGAAACTAAATCTACCGGCGGCTTGCTCTATACCCCAGATGGCAGCAGTTTTTGGGAAATGAATGAGTTAGATCCTACCATTTATTTTGCCATAGATACCATAAAAGAAGGTAAAATATCTAAATCGCTCCCCTACGAAATGCGAGATGGCACCAAGGCTTACCGCATTTTTTACGTACAAACCCGAACCCTGCCACATAAAGCCAATCTTAAAGATGACTATAACCGCATTAAAGCTATTATAGAAGAACGTGAGCGCGAACGGCTGATGCTGAAATGGATGCAGCGCCGCATACCCAAAACCTACATACACATAGACCCCCGATTCCGTAACTGCCCCACTGTTGCCAAGTGGATTGCCACTTCCACACAGCAAAATAAGTAACCTGCCTCAGCCGCTAATTTGCCTTGTGTATAATATAAGCAACCACGCCCCATATTTCAAAATCGCTATCATCGGCAATGGCAATGGGCGGGTAATCGGGGTTTTCGGCAAGCAGGTGTAACTTACCGCCTATTTTACCAATGCGTTTTACCGTAAACTCTCCGGCTATTACACAAATGGCAATGCTATTGTAAGCCGGCGCAATGGCGCGGTCAACAACTAATATATCGCCGTCATAAATACCCGCATTTTCCATAGAGTTGCCCTTTACGCGCACATAAAAGGTAGCAGCCGGATTTTTTACCAAATAACAATTCAGGTCAATTTTCAGCTCTACATAATCATCGGCAGGCGAAGGAAAAA
>DDVC01000225.1:7955-22367 GCA_002345145.1 Bacteroidetes bacterium UBA2322 | reverse complement strand
GCTCTTCCGATCTCTCTGAAACAGCGGCGCCATAGCGGTGGCATCGGCGGCATTTTCTACACTGTAAAACTCTAATAACCCAAACGTTTGTAAGCGTTGTAATGTAAGCATGAGCGGTTTTAAAAGGGTTTAGGCTTTTTGCTTCACATAGCAAAAGCAACATTTTTTTGCAAAAAACTAACTTTTTTATTAAAAAACCAAATTTTTGTGCCCAAAAAAATGTATGCTTGAATAGTTTATGCTTGTGCTATGGCACTCCTACCGCTGTTTTTTGGGCGGTTTGGGCTTGGTAAACAAGGTGGCGGTGTATTGCAAGTATAACTCAAAAAGAAAAGCCACCCTTGCAGCTTGCGAGGTAAAGGGCGCTGCGCGGTAGGCGGCATCTACTGCCTTATCCAATTGGGCATGCGCTTTGGTTAGCGCATCGGGCATAAGCAGCGGGTGGTATAAATCGGCAGGCGAGCTATTGGCAAACATTGCCCTAATATCCAGCACTTTTTGGGCAGCCTGCTCTATGGCAGCTACTTTTTGGGGTGTAAGTTGCTGCGGCAAATGCCACGGAAAATTATTATATACTACACTAACTGAGTACCTGAAATCGCTCTTAATTCTTCCGCATACGGCATTTACCCAAGCCATGTGCATAGCCGACATTAATACGCCAAAATGATACAACGTACCATTAGGCACCGATAGGCAGGAGTTGTTCAAAATATCGTTTTGGGTCATAAAACCCATAGGTATATACCACCTGTTTTCTGATGAGTGCGAAGGAACCAGTATATAGTTAGATTGGGGTTGCCGGTTTTCGGTAAACAAGGTGGGTTGGTTTGCCCATTTAACGGTTGCCGGTTTAGAACTTTTGAGGCGCATGGCTTTTACTTTTTCTATGCGCTTGAGCAGGTGGGGCATTTTTCGGAGTTCGGAAGGGTTGGCATCAACCAACCAAAAGCAGTATCTTTTTTCGCCATTCAAAAACTCATGTGCCGAAATTAAGGGTTTAATGTATTTGGCGGCATCGGGTTCTTTGGCTAAAAAATCGGCTTTTTCTTCTTCGGTAAGCAAAAAATTTCCGCCATCGGTTGGCTGGCTACCTTTTAGCATGGTCGGCACCGGGCAAATGGCCGTGGTTCTTTTACCTATAATGACATCTTGGGCATCTACCAAATACGGGTTTATGTTGGCTGCCTTTATTTGGTGGGGTTCACCTTTTATGTTTTCGTACTCAAAAATACTTTTATCGGGCGTATCGTAAGCCGCAAACCCTATTATTACGCAATATACGGCAGCATTGCCCTTAGCTTCGTTGCTCCATTTAAAGGTGCGGTGGGCAAAATGAATTTTTATATGATACTGATGCAGCAAAACACCCCACAAAATAGCCACCTGCTCGCCTTGCACAATAGAATTGGTAGAAACAAAAGCCACTTTGGTTTGGCTGCTTTGTATGTACTTTGCCGCTTTTATATACCAACCCGAAACATAATCGAGTACGCCGCTGCCTTCGGCATGATTAAACTGTTTAATAATTTGGCTGCGCTGTATGGGTTGCATCAGTTTTGACCCAATAAAGGGCGGATTGCCCAGTATATAGTTAAATCTTTGGAGGGGTGTTTGCGGCGGTGTTTTACCCCTGTGTATTGCCACCGTTTGGGTTTGCACGTTTACCGTTTTATATTCGGCAGGGGGCTCGTCTGCCATATAGATATTGGTATGCCGGGCTATTATGTCAATGGAATTAAGTGGATTGAGCAGGTTTTGCCAGTCAATTTCCATAGCATCGCCGTGTACTATATTGGCGGCTTTGGTAAGCGGCAGGCGTATAAAGTACTGCCCAAACTCATTGCTAAAAAGCATGTTCATTTGGTGGTCAACCAACCACATGGCTACCTGTGCTATTTGTGCCGGAAACTCCTCATATTCAATGCCGTAAAACCGGTCAACGTCTATTTGTATAATTTGGCTTACATCTAAAAAACGCTGTCCGTGCCGGTGCAGGGTGCGCAGTATTTCTAATTCCAGCAGGCGCAGTTGGCGGTAGGTAATCACCAAAAAATTGCCACAGCCGCAGGCGGGGTCTAAAAAGGTAAGCGAGCTTATTTTTTGGTGCAGCTCGTTCAGTTTATTTTTATGGTCTTTTACCCGTTCAAATTCTTGCCAAAGCTCGTCTAAAAAAAGGGGTTTAATGAGTTTAAGTATGTTGGTTTCGCTGGTGTAGTGCGCTCCCAAATTGCGGCGTTCCTTGGGGTTCATAACACTCTGAAACATTGACCCAAAAATGGCAGGCGATATTTTACTCCAATCAAGGTAGCAGCAGTTGAGCAGCGCTTGGCGCATTTTACTGTCAAAGCTGGCGGTGGGCAGTATTTCTTCAAACAGTTTGCCGTTTATGTACGGAAAATCGGCAAGTTGTTCGTCTAAGTTGGTAAAACGTTGTGGGGTAGGCGTGTTTAATACCTGAAACAAAGCCTGCAATTTAGGGGCAAGGTCAGCTCCGTCTATACCGGTTCTTTGCTCTATGTAGTTCTGAAACTGTTGTTTGTTAAAAATAGTAGTATCTTCGGCAAATAGGCAAAACAGTATCCGTACCAAATAAACCTCCAACGCATGACCGGTATAACCAATTTCTTCCAGCCGGTCGTGCAGTTTTCCCAGCAGTTCGGCAGCTTTTATGTTTGCGGGGTCTTGCTCTGCGTATATTTTTTTCTGATAACCAATCAAAAACCCGAAATGCTGCACATGGTTTACCAACTCATGCAGGGCAAACTCGGTAGTATGGTCTTCTTCAAGGTCGTAGAGCCTAAATTTTTCAAAATTGCAAACCAGCACCAATTTAGGCAATTCATAGTCTTTTAGCCCATGCATATAGTCTTTTGCCTGCCCAAAAGCCTTGTCTAAACTTTTGCCCTTACTTTTCATTTCAACCAAAATAGCGCCTTTCCATAGCAGGTCTATGTAGCCATGTGTTTCATCAAGTTTGCGCACGCTGTATTCAAAAGTAGCCACTCTTTTACTGCTAATGCCAAACACATTAAAAAACTCGGTTAAAAACGGCTTGGCATCGGCTTGTTCTCTTACGGCAGTTTCCCACTCTTTTGAAAACTGCACGGCGCGGTCTTTAATTTCGTTCCAACTAAGCGTCATGGGTTTAATTTAGTAACTCGGTAATCAATCATTGGGGCAAAAAGGGTGAGCGGTTTCACACAATTGGCATGATGCCTATCTGCTAAACCCGGCTTTATACTCGGCGGTATTACCTTTGGCATCTGTAACTGTTAGCCTAAACTGGTGTGCGCCCGGAGCGCCGCTCCGTTCGTCAAAGGTATGCCAAAGTCGGGCAGTTTTTTGGTCGTACTCCATGAGTACCCATCGGTTGTCAATGTAACCATTGTAAGCGGCAATGCCCGATAGGTTGTCGGAAATTTGCATTTCTATGGTTTTGTTTTTACCCATGTACTTGCCTTGTACCAAGTTAATGCTTTTAATAGTAGGCGGTTTGGTATCGGTAGTTATATAGTAATTGCCCAACTCGCGCGATTGGGCAGAGAGGAAATTACCTTCCCACCGGCTGCTAAGGGCAGTTTCTTTGCCGGTGTGGTTGGTAAAAGCTACCAAAGCATAATCATACAGCTCAAAGGGCAGGTTATCGGGTTTAATACCTATGTCGAAATGCCGGTGTACGGGCGTGGTATTGTAATGCACCTGATGCTTAGGCGAGTAAACATTAGCAACAGCATTGCCCGATGTCATGTTATACTGAAAGTACAAATCGTTGTAAAGGCAGCCTGCGGGCAAGGATAGTTTAAAAAAGTCGTTCTGGTAAGTATTGTCGGTGGTGGCATTAAACAAGGCGTTATAGGGGGTAGCATCAGCCGGCGGCGGGGGCAAGGCGGGGTCGTATTGCACCGTAAAAGCAAGGGTAGCCGTATTTTTGCTTATATCAGTTGCTTCCACAACTATTTTATGAGGCAGTCCATCGGCAAGGTCTATAACGCCGTTTTGCAGGGCAAGGCGGTAAATAGACAAGCGGTTATGGGGTTCTACAAAACATTTTTGGAAGTAACCATCTCCTTCCTTTTTAAGGCGGTAGTCAATATGGGCATTGATGTATCGGCTCTCGTCAAATCCTATGCGCTCCATTTCAAAGGCATAAACTTCTTTGCCATTGTCGTACATTTTAAGTGCGTAAACGTTGTAAGTGTTATGAACACCGGTTTTGCGGTCAAAACTTTTTACGCTAACACCCACCTTTGGCACATTTACCTTTACCACCGGCTGTGTTATGCCATACTCGCCGCCCAATAATCGGGTGGCAAACACCTGCGCATCGGGCAGGTAGGCAGTAGGCGAAACAAATTTATACAGCGCCATTTGGGTAATGGTAGGTTTTACGTCATCGGGTACTTTGTAGCCAAACAACAGCGGATTAATGGCTTCTTCGGTATAACTATCCCGAAGTTCAAAATGCAGGTGCGGACCATGCGATGAGCCGGTATTGCCCGATTTGGCAACCACTTGCCCCCGCGTTACCGGCAGCAAGTTGGGGGGCACGCGCTCATCTATCTCAAAACGTTGCAGCTCATACTGGCGGTTTTTTACGTAAGCGCCTATTTGTCCGGTAAACGAGTTAATATGGGCAAAAACGCTGGTATAACCATTTGGGTAGTCAATATATACGGCATTGCCATACCCCCGCGGCGAGGTTACCACCCTTGATACGTAACCATCGGCAAGGGCGTAGAGGTTTAGGTTTTCCTGCCCCTCAGTTTTCACATCTATACCTGCGTGGAAATGGTTGCTGCGCAACTCGCCAAAATTACCTGCAAGGCGCATGGGTATATCCATAGGTTGCCCAAAATACCGCTGCGGATAATCTCTTTTTACCGATGCTGCCCGCCGTTCTGCCTTGGCAGTTTTAATGCAAGGCAAAACCAGCAGGCAAGCGGCAAGCAACAAGTGAAATAAAAATAGCCCGATGCGCATGAAAATGAGTGTCAAAACAGGGTAAATGATTGCAAAAACAGGGGTGTAGTTACTTCTTGTCTCCTTCTTTGGTTTCGGCGGGAGGGGCTTCTACAATATCATATACTTTACCACCTGCTTCAATGCGTATTTGCTTGCTCAATTGCAGGTAGGGGGCTAATTCGGGTGTGGCAATGGCGGCGTAGGCATCGGAGGCAAAAAAGATTTTTTCGCCCTCGCCCTTGTTTTGGGTGGCAGCGTCGGTAAGCAGGTTATCGGCATTTTGGTAAAAAAGGCGGCTGTTTACCCATTTATACTCATTGTTTACCCCTTTTTGGGTAGCGCCTTTGAGGTCGGTAAAAGTCATATTTTGCTGACCGGCTTGCAGGTGTGGCAGGTAGTAAGCGCGCAGCAATGCCGATGCAGCCAGGCTACTGAGCAGGGCATTAGCTCCTTTTTGTTGGGTAACACCGGCGTAGTCTTGGGCATAATCGGTGCCGGCTTGGGTGAGCATTCGGGGGGCGTAGCGTTTTTTATCGGGGCTCAAAAATTTCATTTCTTTTAGGAGCAGGTGGGCGGTGTAGGGGTTAATAATAAAATGCTCATCGGCTAAATCGGCAATTTCTTCGCCTGTGCCGTCAAGGTCGCTGCCTGCTGCTTTGAGTTGGTTGAGCATATCGCCTATGGCGCGCCCAGCCCATAGGGTAGGCACAAACGGATACGCATCGGAGGCTTCCGGAAAATCAACGGTAAAATCGTAGCGTTGCATCATTTTTTTAGCATCGCCAATGAGCGAAACGGTGGTTTTACCGCCTTTTTTGTACTTGCCCAATATGTAGAGCGGTTGGTCTTTAAACAAGTTGTTGGGTTTTTTGGGGTACATTTCCTGCACCTCAAATTTATCGCCAAAGTAAAGTTGGAGGTTTACCAGCACCGGATTGCTCACCATTTCATAAAATGCGGTAATGCCGGTTTCAATGCTGTTGTCATCGGCTATAAAGAGGGCTTCGCCTTGTGTGTAGTTAGCGGCTCGCTCTAAAAAAGCAGCGTTAGCGTTATTGCCTATACCTACGGTAAACATGCGCAGGGTTCGCACGTTGGCTACATCTATTTCTTCCAGCAGTTCTTCGTGGTCTATTACTATGCCCACTTGGGGCTCGCCGGCGCTAACCAAAAACACGTAATAGGGACGCATGGGGTCTTTTGAAAAATGAAGGGCTTTGTTAAAAGCGCCTTCATAGTTAGCCTTGCCTTGTGTTTTAGCGTTGTTGAGGTAGGTGGTAGCTTGGGTAATATTGGCGGAGGTAGGCGCAACAAAATCGGGAAAAGCCGATTCGGCAAGGTTAGAAAAAGTAACCACATTAAAACGGTCGTTGGTTCCTAATTTTTTAAGGCAGTTGGTAAGGGCTTTTTTCACCTTGTCTAATTGGGCTGTGGTCATGGTTTCGGCAAGGTCAATGGCAAAAACCATGTCTTTTTCTTCGGTAACCTGCCCATAACCGGCATCAAAAGAGAGCATAAAATAACCCGGTTTACCGGCTTGTTTGTGGGTAAACAGCGAGTAGCCCAAGTTTTGGTTGCTTGTACTGTAATAGAGCAAAAAATCTTTGTCTATACGTCCTTTTTTGGCGTTAAACTTATAGGTAACTTGTTTTTCGTTTACATAGGCAGGCAGGGCATTGTGGGTGGGGCAGTAAAAATTGCCAAGGCGGTCTTTATGTTTTATGGTCAGGTTAAACTCGGTATCTTGTGGAGGTTTTGCCGAAAACTGCTGCGTACTGAGCAGGTGTTCAAACCGGTAGCGGTTGGCTTCGGGTGTAAGTTTGTATTTATAGGAGGCTTTTACTGCCAGCACGCTTCGGGGCGGGGCTTTATAAATGTTTACCTTAAACAAGCCATTGTTGGCATACGCCCACCAGTTGGGATTGCCGGTACGGCGAACCATATCTTTAAACACTTTAAATGATTTTGCAGGCTCCATATATTCCGGGCGGTACTCGTCTTGGTTAATGCTGAAATCTAATTTTTTGACCTCTGCGCCCGATGGCAGAGGGAGAAGGTAATAAATTTGCAAGGTATCGGGGCTTATGTTGTAGTAGGTTTGCGTTATTTGCACCGTTACCGAGTCGCCATCAATGGTAATGTTTTGTTTATCGCTCATCAGCTCAATAAAACAAGGGTTAAACCCATCGGGAAAGGCTTTAAAATAGCTGCTTTCGCGCTCGGTAGGATACCAGTAATAATCTTTTGGCGACCCGACAAAAAATCCGTTAGCCCAAATTTGGGCAGTAACAAGCAAACAAAAAACAAGAACAAGTAACCGATAATTCATGGTGGTAAAAAAATATTTTTGATGACTTTAAGAAAAAAATAGGCTATTAAGGATTACAAATAACAGCAAGGGGAGGTGGGCAAAGCGGGTTGTTTGCAAACAAGCGGCTAAACAGCACAAAGATACAATTTTACCAAAATTTTTCCAATTTAAGGGGTTTGTATATGCCCGGGTTGTTAACAATTACTAAGGTAACAGTGCGCTACAGGAGCAGTACAAACTTGTTTTATTGGGTTTTGATTGCATAAATATAGTGCATTTTGAACAAGCTATTTCGTTTGCAAAGCTGCTCAAATTTTGCTTAACGTTTGACATGCTGACGGAAATGCGCTACCCCGATGCAAGGCATTGAGGGCAAACTCGTTTTTTTAGGGGAAAAAAGGTAAAAAACAACCGGTAAACCAAAATTTTGCGAACTTTGATTGACCACGCACCTCATTTTATCACCTCCTACCCTGCTTACACCATGAAAAACGTTTTATCCTTGCCGGTATTGCTTGTTTTAACCCTTAGTTTCAACTGCCTGATAGCCCAAACCCCCACGGTTTGGCTACCGCGAGGCATAGGCGGTGGTGGCGCTTTGTTTTTCCCGAAAATTAACCCCGATAACGACAACGAATTTTACATCAGTTGCGATATGGGTGAAATGTTTCATTCTGCTGATTATGGATTGTCTTACTCTCAAATACCGTTTCAGCAGCTTACTGCGGCTAATGTTGCTACTTATGAGTTTACCAACAACCCCAACATTGCCTATAATATGCACAACGACGGCAATAACAGCTACCCCGTAAAAACTACCAACGGCGGAGCTGCCTGGACAACGCTGCCGGGCTACAATGCTTCACTGGGCAGCTTGTATAAACAAATAGCCAACTACTACAATCCCAATCAGGTGCTGCTCAACTACTATGGCGATATTGTTTTTTCAAACAACGGCGGCGCTACGTTTAGCTTAGTAAAACATGCTGCCGATATGGGTGTGGGCATTATTATGGGTGGCGCTTTTTTTGACGGCAACAACATTTATATAGGCACCAACGAAGGCATTTTTTATTCTAACAATGGCGGCGCCTCTTTTACCCAAATGACCAACAACGGTATTCCTGCCACGCAGCGGTTGTGGCATTTTTCGGGCGCAAAAAGCGGCGCTACTATCCGATTTTTGTGCATTACCGGCGCTACTGCTGATGTATATAACGGGCTAATGCCATGGGACTACTACGGTTTTGGAGCGGGTGTTTATACTATGGACAACGCATCGGGTACTTGGATTTCGGCTTCATCGGGCATTAATTTTGCATCGGAATACCTGCTCTATACCGGCATGGCTTGGAACAACATTAACACCATGTACCTTGCAGGCAACGATGCCAGCCTTAATGCCCCGCTCATTTACAAATCTACCAACGGCGGAGCTACCTGGTCAAAGATTTTTTTGACCACCAATAACCAAAATATACAAACCGGCTGGCAAGGCTGGCAGGGCGATAAAAACTGGAGTTGGGGCGAAACCGCTTTTGGCATTGCCGTAGCGCCGTTTAATGCCGATAAGGTGCTGTTTGGCGATTTTGGGTTTGTGCATACCACTGCCGATGGAGGACTTACCTGGAAACAGGCTTATGTAAACCCTACCAACCAGCACCCCGCCGGTAGCCCTACGCCCAAAAACCAAACCTACCACAGCATAGGATTAGAAAACACTACCTGCTGGCAAGTACACTGGATAAACCAAAACACCCTCATGGGCGCTTTTAGCGATATTGGCGGTATTCGCAGCGCCGATGCCGGCGCTACCTGGGGTTATACCTATTCGGGGTTTTCGGTCAATTCGTTGTATCGGGTAGTACAAACAACAGGTGGAACTATTTTTGGCGGCACTTCCAATATTCACGATATTTACCAAAGTACTTACCTGCAAGACTCCCGATTAGACGTTGCCGATGCCAATGGCAAAATTGTATATTCTACCAACAACGGCGCTAACTGGACTACCATGAAAAGTTTTGGGCACCCGGTGTTTTGGTTGGCGCTCGACCCCAATAACCAAAACCGCCTTTATGCTTCGGTTATTCACTACGGCGGTGGTGGCACAGGCAGCCAGGGTGGTATTTGGGTTACTGAAAATGCCAATTTGCTTGCCGCCTCCACATGGACTAAGCTGCCCAATCCGCCCCGAACCGAAGGACACCCCGCCTGCATAGTGGTACTGAACGATGGCAGCGTAGTATGTACCTTTTCGGGCAGAAGAAATGCATCGGGCGCTTTTACCGCCAGTTCGGGCGTATTTGTTTACCAGCCCTCCTCCGGCACGTGGACAGACGTGAGCCATACCGGTATGTATTACTGGACAAAAGATATTGTAATAGACCCCAACGACCCTGCCCAAAACACCTGGTATGCCGGCGTTTTTAGCGGCTGGGGCGGACCACCCAACGGACTGGGCGGCTTATACCGCACTACCAACAGAGGCGCAAACTGGGTAAAACTAACCGGCTCACAGTTTGACCGTGTAACCTCTATTACCTTTAATCCCCAAAACACCCAACAAGCCTACCTCACCACCGAAAGGCAAGGGCTTTGGGTTTCTAACAACATTACCGCCACCACCCCCACTTGGTCGTTAGTGGATAACTATCCCTTTCAGCAGCCCGAAAGAGTTTTTTTTAACCCCTATGCTTCCAATGAAATTTGGGTTACTAATTTTGGCAATGGCATGAAAGTGGGCAGCTTATGCACCTTTACCCCCACTATTACAGGCGCGGCAAATGCCTGCAATGGAAACAGCTACAACTATACCGTACCGGTAGGTCCCGCAGGCGCTACCTACACATGGTTAGTATCTGGTGGTAGTATTACCGCCGGGCAAGGCACACACTCTATTAATGTATTATGGAGTGGCAGCTCTGCCGGTACGGTGAGCATCATACAAACAGAGTAGGGTATTTATGCTTAGGAAACATTATCGTTGGGTGGCGGATTGTTTTTTTTGTTGTGGTTTTCGGCAAGTTTGATAACCTCGGCAATGGTGTAAGCAAAATTGCCCATAAATAACTCTACAGTTTTGGCAAAACTTGAAAGCAAGTTGTAAGAGCCCAATACCTTGTTGCGCAGTTGGGGGGATGGGTGTTTGCTGTAATCATCAAGCTCTTCAAATGGATTTTTCATAAGATAGCCGGTATTGAGCAGTTTGCACAAAAAACCAAGTTAACTATTGACGCAAAAAACTGCATTTGGTAACAGCCCTGCTATAGCTTAAAAACAACGTTAATGACAGCAGAAAGCAAATACTGCTGTTACTACTGTAAACTGTATTTTTTTTCGTAAAGAGCCTGTACTTTTTCTTTGGCACGTTTAAGGCGCATTTTTACGGCGCTTTCCGATATTTTTAAGATTTCCTGAATTTCTTTAAGACTTAGATCGTCGCTGTATTTCATCAGAAGAATCATTTTTTCCTCTGTTTTTATTTGTTCTAACAGGTTTTTAAGTCGGTCGGCTTTAATGTGGTTCAGCTCATCGGCATTTTCTATATCAGCGGCATTAACAACTTGTATGGCTTTATCTTCCAGCGCATCAATGGCAAGCCGGTTTTTCTTGCGCAGGTGGTCTATGCAAAAGTTGTAGGTAACAGAGTAGAGCCATGATGAAAATTTAGACCGTCCTTTAAAAGAACTGAGATTGAGCAATACTTTAATAAAAACGTCGTGCGCAAGGTCTTCGGCTGCCGCATCGTCTTTTACAAACGACAAGCATTTTCTATACACCTTATCGGCATAGCGGTTATAGAGGGTGTTAATGTGCTGCTGGTTTTGTTGGTGCAAAATTTGGTCTATCAACTCTTCGTCGGTAAGGTGGTTATGGGTAGCTGGGGCAGTATGCAGCGGCAGCAGCAGGTAAAAAAAGGTAGTTGGCAGGTTGGTTATCACAGCTCGGAAGCAAAAATGGTTTTAGGGAGTGCAAAGGTACGGTTTTTTACCGTTGATAGCTACCCATACGACTCGCAAATGATATTTATTTTTCTTTGGTAGCCCATAGCGTGCAGTCGTTGGCAGGCTTCATCTATCATATTTTGCCAGCCGCAAATATAAAAATGGGCATCGCGTTTATCTGCATAAAGATTTTCGTAAATCTGGTGCACATAACCTTTGTAGCCTGTCCAATCGGGATTTTTTTCTCTCGACAAGGCAACATGGTAGGTAAAATCGGGCATTTTTTGGTCAAGTTCCTTCATTTCGTTGTAGTACAAAATGTTTTCTTGCAGGCGGGTGCCAAAAACCAATTGCAACCCTTTATGAGGTATGTTGTTTTGGTATATGTGCTGTAGCATAGACCTAAACGGAGCAATGCCGGTGCCGGTACAAATAAAGCAAATTTCTTTTTCAATAGATTCGGGCAGGGTAAAATGCCCCTGCGGACCCCGCACCGGAAAACGGGTGCCTATGGAAGCTTGGTTAAACAGGTATTCTGTACCCAGCCCGCCTTCAAGCAGTACTATTACAAATTCCAGTACATTGGTGCCATTGGGCGCTGAGGCAATAGAGTAGCTGCGCCACCTGCGGTTGCGTTTTTCATGTATGGGTAAATCAAAGGTCATAAACTGCCCCGGTCTAAAATCAAGGGTTTCTACCTCCGGCAACCGCAAAAAGAAGCGCTTAGTACCGGCAACTTCGGGTTGAATATCAATAATTTCGGCTTCTTGCCATGCTGTCAGCATAAGAAAAAATTAGGAGGTGAACAAAGTATTGGGGTAAATCAGTAGGGCAAAAACAGGGTTTGTAAAAGCGAAACAGGTACTTGTTTAAGAGGCTTAAATTTGGGCTAAGGTAATTGTTTTTTACCGGTTTTACCAAACTCTGCCGCACTGATTTTTTAACAAGCATTTACATTGCCGGCTTAAACCATGTATTTTGATGCAAAAAGCTCGGCAGCAACGGAGCGCTGATAGCCAATAGGTGAAAGCATAAACAAAATAGCCGTATCTTTGCCAACCCCGATATGCTTATTTTTGTTGTGGTTTTACCGGAACAAAAAAACTACTCCGCCTTTTAGCGCTCCAATTTGCTTCAATTTTAATTTACGCTGTTTATGCAAACCGTTGCCCCTTACACACCCACCTATAAAGTGCGCATTGTTACCGCTGCCAGTCTTTTTGACGGGCACGATGCCGCCATTAACATTATGCGCCGCATGATGCAGGCATCGGGCGCTGAGGTTATTCACCTTGGGCATAACCGCTCAGTGCAGGAAATTGTAAATTGCGCCATTCAAGAAGATGCGCAGGCAATAGCCATTACCTCTTACCAAGGCGGACACGTAGAATTTTTTAAATACATGCGCGATTTGCTCAACGAGCGAGGGGCACAGCACATTAAAATTTTTGGCGGCGGCGGCGGCACCATACTGCCTACCGAAATTGAAGAGCTGCACCAATACGGCATAGACCGCATTTACTCGCCCGATGACGGACGCGCCATGGGCTTGCAAGGCATGATAAACGACTTGCTCCAACAAGCCGATTTTCCGGTGGGCAACCGGCTCAATGGCGAGCTGCAACACCTTGCCCCGCAAGAACCCCAAGCCTTAGCCCGCCTTATTTCGGCTGCCGAAAACTACCCGCAAACCTTACAGCCGCTTATGCAACTGTTGCCAACCAAAGCGGCGGCTAAAACCATTCCGGTACTGGGCATTACCGGCACCGGAGGATCGGGCAAATCATCGTTGGTTGATGAATTAGTGCGCCGGTTTTTATTGGATTTCCCCGATAAATACATTGCCATTGTATCTGTTGACCCCTCCAAGCGAAAATCGGGCGGAGCATTGCTGGGCGACCGTATTCGCATGAACGCCATCAATCACCCCCACGTGTATATGCGCTCATTGGCTACAAGGCAGGCAAACCTTGCCCTATCGCGCCATATTCCTGATGTGGTGCAACTGCTCAAAACTGCCGGCTTTGATTTTATTATTCTCGAAACATCGGGCATAGGGCAATCGGATACCGAAATTGTGGACTTTTCCGATGTTTCATTATACGTTATGACTCCCGAATACGGCGCTGCATCGCAGTTAGAAAAAATAGACATGATAGACTTTGCCGATGTAATAGCCATTAACAAATTTGACAAACGCGGCGCTGCCGATGCCCTGCGCGATGTAAAAAAACAATACAAACGCGCCCGAAACCTGTGGACTACCCCCGATGAGGAGCTGCCCGTTTTTGGCACCATTGCCTCACAGTTTAACGACCCGGGCACCAACCGCCTCTACAAAAACCTTATGGGCGTAATTGCTGCCAAAACCGGCGCTCCATTGCAATCTACCCTCCAAATCCCCTTAGGCGAGAGCGAAAAAATTTACGTAATTCCGCCTGCCCGCACCCGATACCTATCAGAAATAGCTGAAAATAACCGCCGCTACGATGCGTGGGTAAACCGCCAGGCAGAAATAGCCCAGCAATTGGGGGCATTAAAAAAGGTGATGGAGTTGTTTAGTACGGGCAGGGAAAAACCTAAAACAATACAGTTTGTACCCATAGAAAAGACAGAAAGTGGTGTAGATATTTTTCAAGAGGATGCATTGCTAAAAGCCAAAACTAAAACTACCGAAGAGCAATCCATTGAAAAATCTGATTACTCCGGCAAGTATCACTATAAAGTAAATGCCCACCCTAATCTTAAAACCTTCAAAAGGGAGCTGCGCGAAAACATGACCCCTGCTGAAGCTAAATTATGGTCACTCATACAAAAACGCCAAGTCAATGGCAGAAAATTCAGAAAGCAACATGCTGTTGGATTCTACATTTTAGATTTTTATTGTCCAGAGGAGCATCTTGCCATAGAGCTTGACGGTAATGTACACTTTAATGTGGGCGCTTTAACTTATGACGAAGAAAGAACAACTTTCCTAAATACTTATGGTATCTATGTGCTTCGGTTTGAAAACAAATGGGTTTTTGAACAGCCTGATGCGGTCATTGAAGCCATAAAACAGGCATTTGGGTGGCAAGCACGGGTTTATCCCCCCCAGCCCCCCCTTAAAAAGGGGGGGAGCTCTGATGCTAACCCCACTACTGAGGAAGCCGAAAAGAGCAGTATAACTCCCCCCTTCTTTGAGGGGGG
>DDVC01000225.1:0-7629 GCA_002345145.1 Bacteroidetes bacterium UBA2322 | reverse complement strand
CCCTTCTTTGAGGGGGGGCAAGGGGGGGAGCTACTCGCTAAATACACCCAACTGCAAAAATACCTTGCCCCTGAGTGCCATGAGATATTAGAAAACTGGCAAAATACCAAAGCCCGATACGCAGCCCCCGAATTTGTGTATAAAGTGCGTGGCAAAGAAATACGGGTAAAAACCCATACCGAATCGTTAAGCCATAACCAAATACCCAAAATAGCTCTGCCCCGATATACCGACTGGGGCGATATACTGCGCTGGAACTTGCAGGAAAATGTGCCGGGCGAGTTTCCTTACACTGCCGGCGTGTTTCCGTTTAAGCGCGAAAACGAAGACCCTACCCGCATGTTTGCCGGCGAGGGCAACCCTGAGCGTACCAACAAACGGTTTCACTACGTATCGCTGGGTATGCCGGCTAAACGGCTCTCTACGGCTTTTGACTCGGTAACCCTGTATGGCGAAGACCCCGATTATAGACCCGATATTTACGGCAAAATTGGCAATTCGGGCGTATCGGTTTGCTGTTTAGATGATGCCAAAAAACTGTATTCGGGCTTTAACCTTTGCCTGCCCAATGTGTCGGTTTCTATGACCATTAACGGACCGGCTGCCACTGTTACCGCTTTTTTCCTCAATGCCGCCATTGACCAGCAATGTGAACTGTATATTAAACAAAACGGCTTAGAGGAAGAGGTAAGAGCCAAAATTGCTCAAATTTATGCTGCCAAAAACCAAACACCACCCACCTACCATGCCGCCCAACTGCCCGAAGGTAACAACGGCTTAGGGCTCATGCTGCTGGGCGTAACCGGCAGCGACGTGTTGCCCCCCGATGTGTATAACCAAATTAAAGCCTACACCCTGCACCAAGTGCGCGGCACCGTGCAAGCCGATATACTTAAAGAAGACCAAGCCCAAAATACCTGTATTTTTAGTACCGAGTTTTCGCTTAGGCTCATGGGCGATATGCAGCAGTATTTTATTGACCAATCGGTTAAAAACTTTTACTCTGTATCTATATCGGGCTACCACATAGCTGAGGCCGGCGCTAACCCCATTAGCCAGTTGGCGTTTACCCTTGCCAATGGTTTTACCTACGTAGAGTACTACCTTAGCCGAGGTATGCACATTGACGATTTTGCTCCCAACCTGTCGTTCTTTTTCAGCAATGGCATAGACCCGGAGTATGCCGTTATAGGCAGAGTAGCCCGCCGCATTTGGGCAAAAGCCATGAAACTAAAATACCATGCCGACGAGCGCTCACAAAAACTGAAATACCATATTCAAACATCGGGACGCTCACTGCACGCACAGGAAATCAGCTTTAACGACATTAGAACTACCCTGCAAGCCTTGTATGCCATTTACGACAACTGCAACTCGCTCCATACCAACGCCTACGACGAAGCCATTACCACCCCCACCGAAGAAAGTGTGCGCCGAGCTATGGCTATACAACTCATTATTAACCATGAGCTGGGGCTTGCCAAAAACCAAAATCCCTTACAAGGCAGTTTTATCATAGAAGAACTTACCGATTTGGTGGAAGAAGCAGTATTAGCCGAGTTTGACCGCATTACCGAGCGCGGCGGTGTGCTGGGCGCTATGGAAACTATGTACCAACGAGGTAAAATACAGGAAGAAAGCCTATACTACGAAACCCTTAAACACGAGGGCAAACTACCCATTATAGGGGTAAA
This sequence comes from Bacteroidetes bacterium UBA2322, assembly GCA_002345145.1. Classification (GTDB taxonomy): domain Bacteria; phylum Bacteroidota; class Bacteroidia; order Chitinophagales; family UBA2359; genus UBA2359. Next base: position 5,935 of record DDVC01000225.1, on the reverse strand, counting down.
TACGTTTCTTTCATCAGAAGGGTCGCCCACCATTATTCCCCAAGAGGTTATCCGCTCCACCCAAACCGAAAAGGAAGCCCAAATACAAACCCTGCAAACCTTGCACCATTTTCACGAGCAAACTGCCGCCCGACAACTAAAACACCTGCAACAAGTAGCCATTCAAAACGGCAATATGTTTGAGGCGCTTATGGAGGCGGTAAAATACTGCTCGCTGGGGCAAATTACCAATGCACTTTATGAAGTGGGTGGGCAGTATAGGAGAAATATGTAGTAACATGCTTACTTACATACATCAAAAACCTTCAATTATACCAAAAGAACCCCGCCATTTATGCAACTCAAAACAAGAGTAAAGGTAAACCAAATTACCAACCTCTCAGATGCCCGATATTTTGCCACTTTTGCTGAGTGGGTAGGGTTTAATTTAAACCCCGATGATGCCCATTTTCTGCCCGTTGCCACAGCACGGGAGCTGATAGGCTGGTTATACGGACCGCGTATTATAGGCGAGTTTGGTTCGGCATCGGCAGATTTTATTAACCAAACTGCCGTAGAGCTGGGGTTAGATGCCATTCAAACCAACTTGCCCCTAAACCACCAACACCTGCACCCGCAAATATCTACCGTTATCAGACAAATAATGGTTACGCCCCAAACCACTGTGGCAGAGTTGCAAAATGTACTGCAAGAATCAGCGCCTTATACTGCCTATTTTTTGCTCAATTTTACCCAAAGCGGCGCAACATGGGAAACTCTTGCCAACCAAACCAAGCCCCAATACCTCAACAGCAGTTTGTTGCAAACACTTTGTACCGATTACAATATATTACTGCATATTAATTTTACCCCGCAAAACATATTGCCCATACTCCACCAAACACAGCCCGCCGGTATTGCCCTAAACAGTGGGCAGGAAATTAAAACCGGTTTGCGCTCTTTTGATGAGGTAAACGCCCTTATTGACCTGCTGGAAACCGAAGAATAACGCCCCACTGTAAGATTAACACCATAAAACCCACTAACGATGCAGGTTTTGCCCACTTGCCCCCCACAAGCCAAATAACCTTACACTTTTTAACCAATTTGTTCTACTTTTGCCCTGTCATTCATTTTGCCCCATTAAACATCACCCCTTCCTAATGAAATCTATCTTTTCTTTCTTTGTTTTGACCCTGTTTGTACTAACCATATTCTCCTGCCGAAACAAACCCTCTACTACTGATGCACCCACTACTGCCGATACTACCGGCACCGCTGCTGCTTCCGATACCGCCACTGCTACCGGCAGTGTGCCCCCGCCGGCAGGGGTAAAATATGGGTACCTAAACTCGCTTCAACTCCTATCGCTTATGCCCGAAACCAAAGAGGCAGATAAAAAAGTGGCAGATTTTACCAAAAAGAAAGAAAACGCCTTTAAGAGTTTGGTAGAAAAATACCAAAACCGCATAAAAGAACTCCAATCGCGCCAAGCCGATATTCCGCCCATTGAAATGGAAAAATACAGTAAAGAGCTTGCCAATATGGAAGAGCAAATTCAGGAAATGCAAATGCGCGCAGAAGAAGATATAGCCCGAGAAAAAGACAAACTATATGCGCCCATCTTAGAAAAAGCCGATTCGGTTGTGAAAGAAATTGGCAGAGAAAACGGCTATATGTTTATTTACGATGCCGCCGCCCTGCTTTATGCCGATACTACGCTTAATGTGCTGCCATTGGTAAAAGAGCGCATGGGCATAAAAAAATAGCGCTTACACCAAACCTTCTGCCGCTATGCAAGCTCTTTTATATGCCGGCATTAAACAAATACACTACACCACTGCCGCCCCCGAACCCCAAATTTTACAACCCACCGATGCTATTGTGCGCATAACCGCCACTGCCGTGTGTGGGTCTGACCTGCACGTGTACCACGGGCGCGAGGTGGGTTTGGATATAGGCACCATTATGGGGCATGAGTTTGTGGGCGAAGTAGTAGAAACCGGCTCGGCTGTGCGCCACCTCAAAACCGGCAATATGGTGGTAAGCCCCTTTACCACCAACTGCGGGCAATGTTACTACTGCCGCATAGGGCTTACCTGCCGGTGCATACAAGGGCAACTATACGGCTGGGTACAAAACGGACACGGATTGCATGGCGCACAGGCACAATACGTGCGCGTACCGCTTGCCGATGCTACCTTGCTGCCTTTTAACCCTGCTATTCCGGCAGAATACGCATTATTGGTGGGCGATGTGCGCTCTACCGGCTACCACTGTGCAGTGCAGGCAAACCTAACGCCCGATGGGGTGTATGCAGCAATAGGTTGTGGTCCGGTGGGGCTAATGGCGGTATTGGCTGCCAAAGAACTGGGCGCCAACACCATATTTGCCTTAGATACCCAACCCGAAAGGCTGCAACTTGCGCAAACGTTTGGCGCAACACCCGTTAATATATCCCAACAAAACCCGATAGACGTTATACATGCCGTTACCCAAGGTCGCGGCGCCGATGCCATTTTAGAAGCCGTAGGCAGCCCTCAAGCCATGCGCCTTGCCTACCAACTGCTGCGCCCGGGCGGCGCCATTAGCAGCGTAGGCGTACACACTACCGAAAACTTTGCCTTTTCGCCCATAGAGGCGTATGACAAAAACGTAACGGTTAAAATAGGCAGAGCGCCTGCCCGCCATTATATGCAGCAGTTGTTGGCAGCTTACCACACCTCGCCGGTTGCTGCGACAGCTACGGGCATTATTACCCACCGTTTCCCTCTATCGGAAGGGGCTGAGGCATACCGCATTTTTGATACCAAAGCCGATGGGTGTGTAAAGGCAGTGCTGGCGGGGTAATTTTTACGGAAACAACCGCCCGTAATACCTCGGGAAAGGTATGGTTTCGCGGATATGGCTAACACCGGTAAGCCACATCACCACCCTCTCAAAGCCCAACCCAAAACCTGCATGAGGCACTGAACCAAAACGACGCAGGTCTAAGTACCATTCAAAGGCTTCCATAGGCAGGTTGTGGTGGTTAATAGCATCTATAAGGGTTTGCAGGTCGGTTTCGCGCTCTGAGCCGCCCACTATTTCGCCAAACCCTTCGGGGGCAAGCAGGTCAACCCCTTTTACAAACTCGGGGTCATCTTCGTAGCGTTTCATGTAAAAGGCTTTAATGGCGCGTGGCCACTTATACACCATTACCGGTGTGTTGAACAGGCTGGTGAGCGCTTTTTCTTGGGGCGAGCCAAAATCTTCGCCATCGGGAAAACTGAGCGAGGCTTCAATCCATTCGGGAATTTCTTTGGATTTGTCTTCTAATTTTCGGGTTTCTACTTTTAGCCGGTCTATTTTGCTTTGGTAGTAGTTTACCTGCCCTTTGCTTACGCCGCCTTTTGCCAGCAGGGCTTCGGTTTCGGCAATTTCGGTATTTTTGGCTTGTAGTTCTTCGGTTACTTTTGCCAATTGGGTGCGCAGGGTTTCAATGGCGTTGCGCCCGTTATAGTCCATTTTACCCTGTATAATTTTTACCGCATCGGAGTAGGTAATGCGCGGAAAAGGTTTGTTAATGTTGTCAAACAAGGTAGTATCGCGTTCCAGTATAGTCAGCTCGGTTTTACAATCGGCATACACCGCATTTACAATAAACTTAACAAACGCTTCTATGAGTTCCATGTCCATTTCAAGGTTATAAAATGCCATTTCGGGTTCTATCATCCAAAACTCCGATAAGTGGCGCGGCGTAGAAGAGCGCTCTGCCCTAAATGTGGGTCCGAAGGTATAAACTTTGCCCATTGCCATAGCTATAGCCTCAGCATACAACTGCCCCGATTGGGAGAGGTAAGCTATGTTTTTTTCGTAGTACTCGGTTTCAAACAGGGTGGTAGTGCCTTCGCAGGCATTGCCGGTAAGCAAGGGCGCATCGGTTTGTGTAAAGCCGTTGTTTTGAAAAAACTGGTGAATGGCAAATTTGAGCCTGTTGCGAACGCGCAAAATAGCCCATTGGCGGCGGCTACGCAGCCACAGGTGGCGGTTGTTCATTAAAAAATCTACGCCATGCTCCTTTCTGGAAATAGGGTACTCGGCGGCAAGTTGGTAAATTTGTATGCCAGTGGCGTGCAGTTCATAACCAAACTCTTGCTTTTCGTTTTTAACCACCGTTCCGGTTATTTCTATAGAAGATTCTTGTGTGGCGCGCTTGGCGGTTTCTAAGGATTCTTCGCCTACGGCATCGAGGCTAAAAATGCACTCTATAAAACCCGACCCATCGCGCAGGGTTATAAAGGCAACTTTACCGCCGGTGCGTTTGCTTTCTACCCAACCTTTTAGGGTTACGGTTTGCCCTTCGTGCTGAGCTATGTTTTGTACGTATATCATGGCTTTTATTGTGGTGTGGTAAAATAAAAATGCAAAGGTACTGTTTTGCGCTTATATTTTCAAATGCCTGTTACAATCATTAGGGTAAGACCTGGGCGCTACCCATATTAGGGGTAAAATGCTAAAGAACATTTTCTGCGCACCGCCGCCATCTTACCCGCGCTATCACCATGCCGCCGCCGTTATCAGCGCTGAAAATACGGTATGGTAAAGACACACGGCCGTGTGTCTCTACGTTATCTACCGCACCACCGCTACCTTGCCCCTTGCTACTACCATACCGCCTTGCTCTGCGGTGTAGAGGTACACACCCGGCGGCAGGGCAGAGCCGATTTATTCTAAAAAGTGCTAAAATTTACGTGCCTTTGCGCTAAAATATATAGCAACATGTTATTAGAAAATATAACCACCTTTACGAAGTTGTTTAATGATCCTCGTCGTGGTCAGGGACAACGCCACAGATTGCACGACATTATAGTCATTATGCTTATGGCAATCTTAACAGGTCATCAAAGCATTAAAGGATTTGCTCGTTTTGCTAAATCTAACCGTGCCGAGTTAATTGCACACTTAGGCTTGAAGCATGGTGTGCCTAGTTTCAATACATTTCGATATATATTAGAGAGTATTGGGGAGGATATATTTGCCCAAAACTTTCTTATTTACATGAAACAACAATATGGGGTATTGGCTGACGAGTATATTAGCATAGATGGCAAGAGTGTTCGGTCAAGTGTAAAAGGCGGTAATACCGACAATCAGCATTTCGTTTCCTTAGTTAGTGCTTTTGGACAAAACAGCAAAATGGTGTATGGTATGCAAGCATTTGAGAATAAAAAATCTGCGGAATCGGAAATTGTAAGAGATTTAGCAAGCAAATTGGCACTGAAAGATAAAACTTTTACCTTAGATGCTTTACACTGCCAAAAAAAACGCTCGCCTTAATAATTGCGCTTGGCTGTCATTTTTTAGTACAGATAAAAAGAAATTGCAAAAAATTATGGCTGACAATGGCTTTGTATTGTGCTTTCCACCGCCCTATTTCCGTTTTTGAATACCAAGAAGAAGGACGAGGGAAAGTTATTTTTCGCAATATATCTTTATATGCTTTGCCCCCAAAGCCACTACATAAAGAATGGGTAGGCATAAAAAGGATTGCCAAAGTACGCCGATGGGGCTATAAAAAGGCAGGGCAGTATTTTGAGGAAACTGCTTATTATGCCCTTAGTCGTCCCATACAGCGTGCCCATCAAGCAGCCGACGCTATTCAAGGACACTGGGGAATAGAAAATGAATTGCATTGGTTGAAAGATGTCATTATAGGGGAAGATGACATGAGCTACAAATCTAAGAATGCTATTATCATGATAGCCTACTTGAACAATCTGTTGTTAAACATTATCAGGGCAGGGGGACATAAGCCTAATAGCGACTTCTTTTCTAATTATGCTAACAAAGTTGACAAAATGATAAGTTTATTCCAAAACAAAGACCCTAAAACATAGAACAAATCGGCTCTGCCTTGCCGGGTAGCAGCGATACTTGTATCGCTCAAAAATAAATGTTCTCCGATACAAGTATC
>DDVC01000001.1 GCA_002345145.1 Bacteroidetes bacterium UBA2322 | reverse complement strand
GGGTGAATAGCTCAATTTATACATCAAACCGAGCTGCACCTGTTTTATGCCCTACCAACCAATGGTGTATTAAGCCAACGCTTCGCCTACTTGCATTTGTTTGTATTTATTTATTTGGCGGTGCATAACGGCAAACCAAAGTGGCGGAATGAGCGCTAAAATCATCATGCCCGGATAGCCGGTAGGCATTTGCGGGCTTTGGTCAAAGTGGCGAAGAATTTGGTATTTGCGGCTTGCCATATAATGGTGGTCGGAGTGGCGCGACAGCTCCAGCAATGCCAGTCTGCCAATGGGGTGGTTAGAGTTCCATGAGTGTACGGGCAGCACCCGCTCATATATATCGCCTTTCTTTTTGCGGCGCAAGCCGTAATGTTCTATGTAATTAACCGTTTCTAACAGTAAAAAACCAATGGTGGCTGCCGCTAAAAAACACAGCAGGGTAAGTAAGCCAAACCCTATACCTATGCCGGCAATGAGGAGCAACTGAATAATCTGAAACCGCAGCATTTGGTTATGAACACTCCAAAAAGGCAGCCCTTTTTTGGCTAATCTTTTAGCTTCTAAACGCCATGCCGATATCCAACTGCCCCATATAGACCGAAAGTAAAAAGCATATACCGTTTCGCCGTAGCGGCTCGATGCGGGGTCAGCATCGGTAGATACATTTTTATGGTGTCCGCGGTTGTGTTCTATAAAAAAGTGCATATACAAGGTAGTTAGCAGCAGCATTTTGCTCATTGTTTGTTCATATGAGGTAGAGCGATGCCCTAATTCATGAGCGGCGTTGATGCCCAAAATGCCGCAAGCCATGCCAAAGGCGCTAATTTTCCCGATGAGCAGATACAATGGGAGGTTTTGGCTTTGCCTGATTTCAAAAAGAAAAAACAGCAAAAGAGCATACTGCGCCGGCACCAGCAGGTAAAGCAGCCAGTCATATAATTGGTCGTTTTTGGCTATTTCTTCCTCAATTTCGGTTAGGTTGTAGGTAGAGGCATGGGTAAAAAGCTCAATGGCAGGAATGATGCCAAAAACAAAAAAAACGGCAAAATAAGTCCATAAGCTATCTGCCCATATAGAAAGGCTAACTACTATAGGAACGAGGTAAACAAACGTGTACTTTAACGCCCGAAATTTCATAATACAATTAGGTTTTGGTTGGATTAACAATTTGACAAAGCAAAATTAACCCTACGCACCACAATTTTTTAGACGGAGGCGTACAAAAATGCGTATATAGGGGGAGAACTAAACGGGTAAATGGAAAAGATATAGGTGTTAACCGCATGGTTGCCCAATAAAGATAGCGTTACCCCAATTTGTGCCAAGTGATACCAACAGGCAGGATTAGCGCAAATACATGTAGCGTTCCGAATCTAATTTGATGAGGATAAACAGCAAAATAGAAAAATTAATTAACCCCGAACCGCCATAACTGATATAGGGCAACGGAATACCAATAACCGGCATTAGCCCGATGGTCATACCTATATTGATGATAAAGTGAAACAAGATAATGCACACTACCCCATAGGCATAAATGCGGGTAAAGCGCGAGTTTTGGCGCTCTGCAACACTAATGATGCGGAGCATTAACAAAACAAATAGCCCTATTAGTGCGGCACTGCCTACAAAACCAAACTCCTCTCCAATGGTACAAAAAATAAAATCGGTACTTAGTTCGGGTACAAAATTGCCTTTATTTTGTGTGCCATCTAAATAACCTTTACCATACAAACCGCCCGAACCTATAGCAATTTTAGATTGGTTTACATTATAGCCCACGCCGCGTTTGTCTTCTATGGTGCCCAGCAGTACCCCTATGCGGTTTTGTTGGTGGCGCTGAAGTACGTTATTGTAAATGTAATCTACACCTTTTACATAAATGAAGCAGGCAAAAAATAAAGCTATTAAGGCGTAGGTGCTGCGTTGTAGGTATATGGAAATGAGTATAAAAATGAGAGCTAAAATGGGTAAAATTACCATGAGTACTATTTCATCTAAAAGTGGAGCTGTAGTTATGGTAAGAACCGTAACAGTTAGGTAAATAACCAATTTCTGTGGCAGTTTTGCCCTGCCCCGTAGTAAGATTACTAACAGCAATACCATCATAACGCCTAACATGGCATACTGAACAGGCATCATTAAACTTGCTAAAAACAGCATAATGGCAAGCACTCCTATTAGCAGCACACTTCCGGGTAAGATACCTTCGCGGTATAATACAAAAGACAAAGCGCCGAATACTAAGGCTGAGCCGGTTTCTTCCTGCAAACGAATGAGCACCATAGGTATTAAGATGAGCGCTATGGCAATAAACCGCTCTCGGAGTGTATAAAAATTAGTATTGAAGCTGCCAATGTATTTTGCCAGTACCAAACAAGTGGCAAATTTGGCTGCTTCGGCGGGTTGCATATTGAAAAATCCAAATTTAATCCATGATTTTGAGCCCGAAATGGTAGAACCGAAAATAAATACCATGATCAAAGCTAACAAGGCTACGCCGTATATGATGTAAGCAAATGCGGTATAAAATCGGGTATCTAAAATTTGAATACAAAACCCTAAGCATAATGAAACCCCTATCCAAAGCAGTTGTTTACCATAATTCCTGCCCATGTAATAAATTTCGGGATGTTGCTCGCTGTAATCTGCTGTGTAAATTGCTAACCAGCCAACGGTAACCAGCAGCAGGTAAATTAAAACCAGAATCCAGTCTATATGTGTATTTTGTGATGACATAAATGCCGAGGGTGTTGTGTAATAGGGGGGTACAAACAAGAAAAGGATAGGAGGCAGGCAGGGTTAGTTGTTATCGGGAGGCGGGTTAATGGGCTGTGGTTTAAGCGCCGGCGGCGGCGAGGGCGTTTTTATTTGTATGGGCAAGGGTGCAGAGGGCGTATTACCCGGCTGCACTGAAATTTGTTCGGTGGTTTTAGTGCTAAGGGGCTCCGGCACGGTAAGGGTGGGTGTAGTTGGGGTAGTATAGGGCATTAAAATGGTGGTCATGATGTTATCATCATCGTCATCTTCGCCATTAGAAGCATACGAAATGGTTTTAGGGCGTTGCGAGAGCAGGTTGGCATTAGTCATTCTTTCCAGCAGATACTTTCGGTAGGGTGCTATGCTGTCATTGAGGTATTTTTCTATAACCAAACTGGCAATAGGCGCTGCATATTTTTTACCCTGTCCACCGTTTTCTACCATTACGGCAACGGCTATTTTGGGGTTATCTTTTGGGGCAAAGGCAATAAACAAGGAGTGGTCTTCGCCATGAGGGTTTTGGGCGGTACCGGTTTTGCCGCATATATTTAAGCCGGGCATGTAGGCGCTTTTTCCGGTTCCGTAAAGTACTACCTGCTCCATGCCTTCTATTATAGCGTTAAAATGTTTGGGGTTAATGCTTACTTTATGCTTTTTATTGTACTTGCTGTTTGGGTTTTGGGGGTTGGGTCGCACTACGTGGGGGTAAACAAAAGTTCCTTTATTGGCAATAACAGCGGTAGAGTGTGCCATTTGGAGCGGAGTAACACCCAGTTCTCCTTGTCCTATGCCTAAGGAGATAATACTAACGGCTTTCCACCGGTTTTTACCGTACATTTTGTCGTATTTATTGCCATCGGGCACAAATCCTGTAAGGGCAGGTAAATCAAGGTAATCGGTACGTCCCAGCCCAAATTCCATTAGGTATTCTTTCCACTTGTAGAGCCCTTGCGATACATTGTTAAATTTATAGTTTTCAACAAACAGTTTAAATAAGTGGCAAAAATAAGCATTGCAGGAATGCTGAATAGCAGCCTGTATATTAAAACAAGATGCGTGATAGTGGCAGCCCACGGTGCGTCTGCCCAAACGGTAAGCGCCATTGCACCCATAATAGTAATTAGCGCCTATACCGGTTTCTTGCATGGCTACCAAACCCATAAGTGGCTTAAAGGTAGAGCCGGGCGGGTAATAAGCCATGAGGGCGCGGTTAAACATGGGTTTGAGCGAGTCGGCAAGTAACATACGCATACCGGCAGCTCTGTTGGGTCCGGTGAGCAGGTTTGGGTTATAGGAAGGGGCAGTAACAAGGGCTAAAATTTCGCCGGTTTCGGGTTCAATGGCTACTATACTGCCGCGTTTGTTTTGCATGATAGATTCTGCAAAAGCCTGAAGCTCCATATCAATGGTAAGGCGGAGGTCTTGCCCGGCGCTGGCTTCTATATCTTCTTCGCCATCTTTATACCTGCCCACTTCGCGGTTATGCACATCAACAATTACATACCGAATGCCGCGCTCACCCCTGAGCTCTTCTTCGTAGCTTTTTTCTACACCGCTTATGCCCACATAGTCGCCCATGCGGTAAAAATTGGAGGTATCTATTTGTTTTTGGTTTACCTCGCCTATGTAACCTAATATATGAGCAGCATTGTTGCAGTTGTATTGCCTTACGGTTCTTATTTGGGTGTAGAAGCCCTGAAACTGGTAAAGGTACTCCTGCATACGGTCGTAAATATGTGCGGGCACTTGTTTTATGAATACCTGCGGCTTGTAAATAGTGTAACCTGCTGCGTTTTTCATGCGCTCTGCATTGCGGTTAAACTCTTCTTGTGTAATGCTCAGCAGGGCACAAAATTTAGTGGTATCCAAGTTTTCTACCTGCCTTGGAATAACCATAAGGTCATACACAGCAAGGTTGTTTACTATGAGGTTGCCTTTGCGGTCAAAAATTAAACCGCGCGAAGGGTATATAGTAATTTCTCTTACAACATTGTCTTTTGCCAGTGTTTTATAGGTAGTATCTACTATTTGCATGGCATATAACCTTGCCAGCAGCATGGCCGCCGCCAGTAATACCACCAATTGCAGAATAATTTGCTTGTTATTTACGGGTTCCAAGGTTTAGGTTTCGCGGTTGTTTTAATAACAGCCTACAAAGGTACAAAAAAAATCTGTACTCCCTGCCTACGGACGAAAGGGTGCGTTGTTTATATCATATTTAACACTTTAGGTTTATGGGTTTACAACTTACCTATTCTAAACCCGATGCCTATGTTTATGAACAGGTTTAAAAAATTGGCTTGGAGTTCTGCTAACTCTTTTCGGTAAATAGATTTTACGCTACTGCTTAGCCTTACTGTGCCATTTAAGCGTTTGTTGTTGTGCAGGCGCAAACCGGCAGCCATACCTATATCCCACGGTTGTAAGTGCCCGGCTAAATTAGCAGTGGTATCTTCAAAAACGGTAAGGGGGTAATCTACGTTAACACCCACATAAATATCTTGGGTAATTTTACTTTTGCCGGCTGCCAGATACGCTACCTGCGGACCTGCATAAAAGGAAACCCTGCTGCCTGCCCGATAGTGTAACAATACGGGCATTTCTATATAGTGCAGTTCCATGTTGCCTTTTAGGTTATAGGAGGTGTAGGGAGCCGGAAAGTCTTTCCAGCCCATTTCGGGAATATCAAAATGGGAGGTGCCGGTTTTGGAACTTTGGGTAAAATCAGCGCCTTTGCGGGAGTAATTGATTTCGGGTTGAATAAGCCATCGGGAATGTAGGGGGATTAAAAAGTAGCCGCCCGCATGAGCGCCAACCACTAATTTTCCCGATGCGTTTTTGTCTATAGGTCCAATGACGCTGCCATAGTTAAAACCAACTTTTATGCCGTACTCGGTTTGGTTTTGGGCAACTAACGGGGTGTGGTTATGCACCAACAACCATGTTAATAAAAGCAATAAACAATTTAGTGGAGCAAAATTTTGCATACAAATGGGCATTTAGCTCCTAAATATACGGCAGTTTATTTGGTTGGCTACTTTTAATGCCTTTTTTTTGTTACGCCATCCAAAATTCTTTGTTTTCTTTGTGATAGAAATATTTGCTATCGCATTTAAGAATAGGGCAAACGCCGTCGTTTTCGGTTACTGAGTAGTTGAGCATGTAATTTTTACAGGCGGCACACCGCCAAATGAGGTTAATATCTTGTTGGTCAAGGGGTTGCTGGGTTATGGGGTCAATGCGCCCGGAGTAAGGCAATTTTTGGGTATAATAAACCAAATGTTTAGGTAAAGAAGTGTAAAGAAACCGATAAGTGGGGTGGAAACAAGAGAGGCTGTTTAGTCCTTCGGTCAGTTCTATTTTTTCAAAGGTAAATATGCCTTGTTCATTGGTGGTGGCGCTAAGGGGGGGCTCTTTGTTAATTTGGAGCAGCACCTTGCTGCCTGTAATAGAAACACCCTGAACGGTAATGACCTTAAACTGGGTAGTGCTGCCGGCAGGGGGGTGGGTAATGCCGGTAGTTGGTATAAGCCTGCTCATTTGCGTTAGTAGCGAGCTGATAGCGGGGTGGTTATTTTGTTTTAGGGCTTCTTTAAGGTTGGGTAAGAAGGGGCTGAAGAGGTAATTTTTTTTTCGGAAGAGGTGTTCCAATTCTTCTGCTTTGAGTTTGAAAAAGCCTTGTGCAATTTGGCTCAGCCGATGACGGGTAAATAAACCGCCCGATGACGGGTTGGGCAAGCTCTGTTGCAGGTACTGCTCTAAGCTGGGGGCAGCAGTGCCGGCAGTTGCCCTGAGTGGTTCAAAAATGGGCAGCAGGTGTAGGGGTGTTGCCGGTGCAGGTATAACATTGGCAAGTTGCCGGTTTTGGAGTTGTGTAAACCGGTTAATATTGGCTGCCAGCAAAGCTATATCGGTATAGATATCTGCGTAAAAGCCGTTGCCTTGTTTAAAGCGGGCAAAGAGGTTGCGGGCAAGGTTTTGAATAGTGGCGTAAAGCAGTTGATCTGTTATGCTAATGGGGGTAAAACTGCGGGGATAGGTGGTAAAAAAAGGTTTAACCAACTTTGTGTAACGGTCAAAACCAATTAAAAAACGCTCCATGCGGTTAAGATAGGCTTGGAGGTGGTTGTGGTGCAGGGCAGAGGGTTGTGCAGGTAAGGTATGAACAACATGCTGTAACCGAAGCCAGCCGGCAGCAAATACAATGCCGTTGGGGTCGGTTTGCCGGCGTAATTGCAGTAGTTGTGTGTATTGTGTTTGGAGCTGTGCAGATTGGTAGGGCAGGGTTACAGGTGGCATGGTTGTGTTTTTAAAACACAAGGTAGTGAAAAAAGCAAACGGTTTACCGGTAATGGGGTAAAAGGGTAGGTTATTAGGCGGGTCCGGTAGTGCCGGAGCCAAGGTTTACCCCGCCGCCAAAGCCCAGTTTTTTTCTGCCGCCTTTTATGGCTCGTTGTTCGTCAAAACCTTTGAGGTCATCGGCGGTAATAACGTGGAGCAGTTCCGGTGTACGGTCGGGGGCGGGTATGGCGGCAAGGCGCAGGTTTTGGCGTTTAATGATTTCTTCTACTGTTTTAAGCACAGTTCTGCCGTTTCCAAAGAATTTATCTTTCATATCGTATAAAATGGCAAGATAGTTTTGGAGTCTTTGTTCGGCTTCTTCGTTTAAGCGGTAGCCCTCTTTTTGGAGTGCAAAACGGGCAATGGTCATTAGTTCGGGCACGGAGTAATCTTCAAACTGTAGGGTGCGGTCAAATCGGGATTTAAGACCCGGGTTGGTTTCTAAAAACAGTTTCATATTATCGGGATAACCGGCTACCACTACGGCAAATTCGCCCTTTTGGTCTTCCATTCGTTTAATGAGGGTTTCAATGGCTTCGGAGCCGTAATCCATACCGCCGCCGCGCTGGGTAAGGGCGTAGGCTTCATCTATAAAAAGGGTGCCGCCAATGGCTTGGTCTATTTTTTCGGCAGTTTTAATGGCGGTTTGCCCTACATAACCGGCAACTAAACTCTCGCGGTCGCATTCTACTAAATGCCCACGCTCTAAGATGCCCAATGCCTTAAAAATTTTAGACAAAATGCGGGCAACGGTGGTTTTACCTGTGCCGGGGTTGCCCACAAAAGCGGAGTGCATAGAAAAGCGGTTGAGTACGCTTTTATTCATTTCGCGGTGAAAGCGCACTAAATGTACCAGTTCGGTAATTTCTTGTTTCACCCCTGCCAGTCCGGTAAGGTTATTAAGTTCTGTAAGCGCTTCTTCTAAGGCTTTTTCGTCAATGGGTATATCGGCAATGCGGCGTTCTTTTTTTCTGAAAACAGGCTCAAGGTCTGCTACGGTAACTTCCGATAGTTGTTCTTTGTTTAGTTTTCGGGGGTTTTCGGATTTCATTACCCTGAGCCCCAGGTTAATTTTAGATTGGTCTATAATGCCATACACAAATCGGGCATTGCCAAAGTAGCGGTCGCGGGTGCGGTAGGCTTCAATAATTTTATCGTAGAGGTAGGCGCGGGCTTGTGTAGAGAGCGCCACTTTGCGTTTGTTGGCGGCATACTCTGCAATGAGGATAAGTTCATCGGGCTGGTAATCAGGGAACTCAAAGCGTTGGCTAAATCTGGATTTTAACCCCGGATTGGTATCTACAAAGGTGTGCATTTCTTGCGGATAACCGGCTGCAATAACGGCAAGGTCGCCTTCGCCGTCCGACATTTCTTTGATGAGTATTTCCAGCACCTCGCGCCCAAAGTCTTTGGCATCGTCTTTGGCGCGGGCTAAACTGTAGGCTTCGTCTATAAACAGAATGCCGCCGCGTGCTTGTTTAATGGCTTCTTTTACCTTGGGTGCGGTTTGTCCTATATACTCGCCCACTAAATCGGCACGATCTACTATGTGTACATGACCTTTGGTAAGCAAGCCCAAGTTTTTATAAATAAGCCCCAGCATTTTAGCAACGGTGGTTTTACCGGTGCCCGGGTTGCCGGTAAAAATGGTATGCAGGTTTATATTATGCCCGTCTTCTATTCCTTTTTCTAAGCGAATTTTAATGTATTTAAGGTACTCGGCGTATTCTTTAATGCGGGTTTTAATGCTGTTAAGTCCTATCAATCCGTCTAACTCCTGCATTACCTCTTCTAAGGTTTGGGGCGAGCTATTGGGTAAATTTAGCCCTATGGGGGTGTTGGTGCCGGGTAAAATAACCTCGTTAAAACCGGGTTCCATGGTATCTGCCACCTCAAAAGGCAAAATGGCTACCAGATTATCCATAAAGGTAACTTCTAAGGTGTAACGGTCTATAAACCAAGTGCCCGGGTCATTGCTGCCCCAGCCCGATGTAACGGTGATAAGGTTATTGGCTTCGGTGGCAGTTACCATAACTAAGTCGTTGGTTTCGCCTTTAAGCTGGTGGGCATCGTTGTAAAATTTAAAATTCAGCTCACAGTTCCACGGATTGGGGGCTATGTTTTCAAAGGTAAACTCGGTAAAAATATAGCGGGTTCGGGCGTGGTCAAACACCTTAAAGTACTGGCGTTGCTCAGAAGGTATATGTTCGTTGGGGCCTTCATAAAGTTTGAGCGACCGGATAATGAAATAGGGGTTTTCATCATCGGTAACTAAGCCGGCATCTTCTACCCAAAATTTTTGTGCCCCCACATATACGCCATTGATGTAGGCAGACCATTCATACTCGCCTTTTTTCCAGAAAACTCCCGGCGCTTTATTGCCCCAAGCCTGATATACATATACCACCGGCGATTCTTTGCTTATGTGCTTGTTTAGTTTAAGATTGCAAAGCTCTTTTCGGGTTTTGTCTTTAATGGCGGTGGCTTTTAGCACTACCTCTGCTTCCCAGTCTTGCTCGTCAAAATGTTTGTTGTAAAAAGAAAGCTCCACATGTATAAACGTGGTTTCGGCATTGTCAAAAACGCGGCGGTATTTACGCTTGCCGTTTGCCAGCCATTCGGTGGAGGCATATACTTTAAGGTCTTTATACTTAAAGTCTTTTGATTTAATGGCGTTTGGGGTATCCATAAGGTTTAGCTTGGTTTTGTTGGGTTAGGCTTTTGTGGCGGTGGTGTTATTTTTATGAGCCAACCAAGTATAACGCTAAACCGTGTTTGCAAGTTCAATTTGATTAATAATTTTGTTTGGGGCTTAGGTTTTAAGGGAGGAAGGTTTTGCTGCACATTAAATTATTTATATTAAGCAATGGTAACTACTTGCGCTGTGTCTTAGTCTTAACTAACTCCCTTTCTTTCTTTGCATTTTTGCATAAAATCTTACCCATTAGCCTGCAAATACGCCATGAACTTGCAGGGTGGGCAAGTGCCTGAGTAGTTACTATTTTTACGTGAGGTTGGGGTTGTGAGCTTGTGCAAAGGCTTACCTCAAAAGGATTTCAGACAGGTGGGGTGATTTATTTCGGTGCGCTGCACCTTGTTAATCGGGCATTTAACTTGGTTACTACCTATATTTTGGTGCGCTGCACCTATCCAAATCCAAACGCGCCATTTTATAGCTGTTGGTGAGTAACACACAAGGGGCAGCGCCCTGTAATCTTGGTAAAACACCTACAAACCTTGTTACAGGTGCAGCGCACCGTAATCTGTTGCCGGTTTTAACCGAGTGCAGGCAAATCTTACGCAGGCATTATCTCTATCGGGCGTTCATTTTAATTCCAACCTCACATTATTTTTAAAAAATCTGTGCCAATCAGCCGCATCTGTGTTATCCGTGTGCTAATTGCTGCCCTAAATCTTACCCATTAGCCTGCAAATACGCCATGAACTTGCAGGGTGGGCAAGTGCCTGAGTAGTTACAAACAATTTTTAGTAAAAGAGTTTGTGTTTTTCAGCGCTAATCACAAACAATCTGCCTTCTTAACAGCTATTGGTGGGCAGGCTCATTATGCAAAGCTGCATGTTGGTTGCCATTTCTGGTTTTAAAAATCGGGCAGCATTGCTTCCATTTCGGCAAGTAGGGTAGTAGCATTATTTGGGGTATAGCAGCACAAAAATCGGTTTAAAATTTTGCTGTTTTGTTAAAGTAGTCGGGCTAATGTTAAGCCAGTGTTAAGCGGGTTTTATGATTAGGTGATATTGAAAAGTGGCAGATTTAGGGGTGAAAATACTGCCGTAAATTTGCACCGAAAATCAAAAACACGTTAAAGTATGCGAAACTTAGCCATTATTTTTTTCTTACTATGGGCTGCTTGTATGCCCAATTTGCTTGCTCAGGTAGTAAGCGGTTCTGTAATTGACCCTGCCGGCAACGAAACGTTGGTGGGCGTAAATGTGGTTGTAGAAGGTGTTGGTATAGGCACTATTACCGACCTTGACGGTAACTTTACCCTAAAACTGCCCGAAGAAAACACGCCTTATGTGCTGTTATTTAGCTATATTGGTTACGATTCTAAACGCATTGAGGGTGTAAGTGCAACCAAATCAAGTCCTAATAAATTAAACATTACTTTGTCGGTAGCGGCTGCCGAGTTGCAGGAGGTAATTGTAACGGCTACGGTGCGCCGAGAATCGGTGGCAGCTATGTTGTCGTTGCAAAAAAATAATGTAACCATTGCCGATGTAATGCCGGGCGATGTTATCAGAAAAACGCCCGACCGCAATACAGGCGAGGTGCTGCGCAGAGTAAGCGGTACAACGGTGCAAGATGGCAGGTTTGCCATTATTCGCGGGTTAAGCGACCGCTATAATGCTGCCATGATTAACAATACGCTTATGCCCAGTACCGAACCCGACCGCCGCGCCTTTGCCTTTGATATGATTCCCAGTTCTATGGTGGATAATATGGTTATTTTTAAAACTGCCGGCGCCGACCTCCCCTCTGAGTTTGCAGGCGGAGTTATTCAGGTGCAAACCCGCGATGTGCCCGATAAATCGTTCTTTAACGTGCAGTTTGGTACCAGCTACAACACGGTTACCACTTTTAAACCCTATAACGACTATGACCAAAAAATGCCATTTTTGGGCTTAAACAACAGCAGCCGCCAGTTGCCTGCCAATTTTCCGGCAAATCTGAGCGGTGTAACCCGTGCCGAAAGGGTTGAAGCTACCCAAAAACTACCCCAAATATGGTCTTTAAATGAGTATGAATCGGCTCTACCGGCGCATAGCTTTCAGTTTTCGGGCGGCACCAACAAATCTTTTGGCAATGGCAGCCAGTTTGGTTTTATAGCCGCTACTACCTACAATAAATCGTTCAGAAATGTGCAGATAGAGCGCAATGATTTTGACTTTGAGGGTAAAATTTACCAAGCTACCGACCGGCAGTTTACCGAAAACCTGTCGTGGGGCAACCTGCTCAATATGCGCTACCTGCACCGCCGATACCATAAATTTAACTACCAGTTTAGTTTTACTTCTAATGTGGACGATGTGGCAGTTTCAAGAGACGGTTACAATATAGCCCAATCTAACAACTTAGAGCGCGGTAATTTTATGTCGTACACTGCCACACACATGCAAACCCACCAATTAACGGGCGAGCATTTGCTTCCTAAATCGCAAATTAAAATACTGTGGAATGGCAATTTTACAAAAATAGACCGCACTGTTCCCGATATGCGCAGCATTACCTACCTCACACCCGCCGATTTACCTGCTGAGGAGCAAGTATTTACCGCTGAGGTTCCGCTGGGTTCGCCCTCTTTTAAATATGGTGGCAGGTTCTTCTCTAATCTAAACGACCAAGCCTTTGGCGGCAGGTTAGATGTGAACATTCCGTTTAAACTTTTGCAACAAGGGCAATTGGTTAAAGTGGGCGTTTTTTACCAAAACAAAAGCCGCGAGTTTGGCGCCCGAATTATGGGTATGGTGCGCGCAGCAGGCACACCCATTGCCATACGTCAATTGCCTGCCGACCAGATTTTTGCCTTGGAAAACATCAGCGAAACCCGTTTCCGATTGGAAGAAGCCACCAACTTTTCTGATAAATACGAAGCACAGCGCAGTGTAACCGCCGCCTACGCCATGTGGGACGGTAAACTTACCCAAAAACTCCGTACTGTATTGGGCGTGCGTTTTGAACAAGCCGTGCAAGACCTTACCACCTACACCTTTGAGGGTAGCTCTACCACCAGCCAGCCTTTTGCCAGTATATTGCCCTCTTTAAATATCGCTTACGCCCTTACGCCCAAAAGCAACCTGCGTTTTTCGGCATCGCAAACCATGTCGCGCCCCGAGTTTAGAGAGTTAGCGCCTTTTGGGTTTTACGATTTTGAGCGTAGGGTAGTTATTACCGGTAATCCTAACCTGAAAGAAGCGCAAATTATTAACCTTGACCTCCGCTATGAGCTTTTCCCCGAAAATGCCCAACTTTTTTCGGTGAGCGCTTTTTACAAAAAATTCACCAACCCCATTGAGCAAACGGTTAACAGCGCCGGTATAGGTACTTTTATCATTACCTATGTAAATGCTACCAGCGCCCAAAACATGGGAGCCGAGTTAGAAATGCGCAAAAATTTTGGGTTTTTGGGCAGCAAGTTTGAGCCCTTAGTATTTTTCTCCAACTTTGCCTACATCTACTCAAAGGTAGAAACCCAAGACGATGCTAACCCCATAGACCGACCCCTGCAAGGGCAATCGCCTTATGTGGTTAATGCGGGGCTTACCTATCAGTTTGAAAACTTAGGTATCAGCACCACGATATTATACAACCGCATTGGCGCTCGCATTGTGGAAGTGGGCGATAAGGGCGAAGGTTTGCCCGATATTATGGAAGCCCCCCGAAACCTGCTCGATTTTCAAATTAGTAAAGACTTCCTTAAAAAAGGTAATATCCGCTTAAACGTAAGCGATATTTTAAATGCCCCCTTTCTGTTTTACCAAGTTCCCTTTGGCACTGAACACACCGCTTTTGTTCCCGATAACGACAGCACCATTTCTTTCAGAAACGGCACCACGGTGGGTATTACCATAGGGTACAAATTTTAACACAGCCGGTGAACAGGAAAACGCGGCAATACAGTTGCTGCATTTTCCTGCCCACTATGAGCAGCGCAAGGGTGGGTGTATTTGAAGCATTTTCTCATTTTATTCATAAATTTTTAGTTATGAAATCTGTTTTACTTGCTTTCTTGTTGAGCATTGTGGTAATGTTGGGCGCTGTGGCGCAAAATCCGGTAGTAACCGTATCGGGCAGTATTACCACCAATACCACTTGGACCCCCAACAACGTGTATTTGTTGCAAGGGTTTGTGTATGTAAAAAGTGGCGCTACCCTTACCATTGAGCCCGGCACCATTATTAAGGGCGATAAACTCACCAAAGGCTCTTTAATTATTACCCGTGGCGGTAAAATTATTGCCGATGGTACAGCCTCTATGCCCATTGTTTTTACCTCTAACGAACCCGCCGGAGAGCGTACTTATGGTGATTGGGGTGGACTCATTATCCTTGGCCGTGCGCCCGTAAACAAACCCGGAAACGAAGCCGAAATTGAAGGCGGCGTAAACAACGCCAGCGGCGATGGCTTATACGGCGGCACCGACCCCAACGATAACTCGGGCATACTTCGTTATGTGCGTGTAGAGTTTTCGGGTATTGCTTTTACCGACAACAACGAAATCAACGGTATTACCATGGGCTCCGTAGGTTCGGGTACTATTATTGACCACGTACAGGTAAGCTACTGCGGCGATGACTCATTTGAGTGGTTTGGTGGTACGGTAAATGCCAAACACCTTATTTCTTACCGCGCATGGGACGATGACCTTGATACCGATTTTGGTTTTAATGGCAACGTTCAGTTTGCCGTAGTACTGCGCGACCCCGATATTGCCGACCAGTCTTCCTCTAATGCCTTTGAAAGCGACAACGATGGCTCAGGCACTGCCAACACGCCTCTTACTGCTCCTACCTTTTCTAACGTTACCGTAGTTGGTCCGGTTTTAGATGCCGGTAATACCATTAACCCACTCTTTCGCCGCGCCGCCCACATTCGCCGCAACAGCCGTTGTTCTATTTACAATTCCGCTTTAATGGGCTTCCCCACCGGTTTGTTGTTAGATGGCTCTGCTACACAGGCAGCAGCCACTGCCGGCGATATGCAAATTCGCAATACCACCATTGTTTGCACCAATGCCAACAACTTGCTCACCGTAGAAAGTGGGGGTACTTATGACGTAGCCGGTTGGTACAATACGCCTGCCTTTGGCAATCAAACTGCCACTACCATTGCCTCACAAATGATTACCGACCCCCAAAACTTAGATACGCCCAACTTTTTGCCCATGACCGGCTCGCCCCTTTTGAGCGGCGCCGATTTTAGCAGCCCGCGTTTATCGGGCAATTTCTTTACCCCTACCACCTACCGCGGCGCTTTTGGCAATACCGACTGGACAGCAGGCTGGGCTAACTGGGACCCCCAAAATACTGCCTACGATACCAACACCGGCGTAGAAAACATCTTGAACATTGTAAACAACCAATCTATTCAACTTGCCCCCAACCCCGCCCAGGGCAATACCACCTTGCAGTTTGACGTAGTGCGCAGCGCCAACATCAGCATCACCATCAGCGACCTCAGCGGACGCACGGTTAAAAACGTGTTCTCCGGCGCTATCCAAACAGGCAACCATGCCTTTAACATTGATACCCATGAACTTAACCCGGGCATGTACCTCCTGCAAATTATTAATGGTGGCAGCGCTACCGCCGCTAAATTAGTGGTAAAATAATTTAGCCCACAACCGTTTTTACTTATACTTAGGTAAGCATAAGTTTCCATACTTTACATAACCCCGCCAGTTACAATTTGGCGGGGTTTTTTTTGTTTAGACTTTGGACTAAATTTTTTAGATAGTGCGTAAAAGAGGCAATCCAAGTGTTAGGTATTGATGCAAGCAAAATACGCAAAAACACGCATATTCTGCCTCCAAATCTTACTGTCGGACACCTCCCGTGCCCGTTCGTTGGTAAACCATTTGATGAGTTTAGCAAGCGGGCAGAAAGTAAAATTTAGAGGCATTTCTTTTTTAAGAAACGGTAGAAAGTAAAACTTTGAGG
>DDVC01000140.1 GCA_002345145.1 Bacteroidetes bacterium UBA2322 | reverse complement strand
AACCCATAACCCATAACTCATAACTCCTAACTCATAACTCCTAACTCATAATTCATAATTCCCCATTTTTGCATCTTTTGGCTATTATTATGACCACTTTGTTTAAATTACTTGTTTTTACGGCTAAAGGCTTTTTTGCTCTTGTTCTGTCATTAGTGTTTATAGCTCTTTTGCTGGCACAACTACAATACATACAAAGCCAAAGATTTACCTTTTTACCCCCCAAACCTTTTAGCGGCGATTCGCTGTATAACCCATACGCCGGCATAGATACCGCATGGCAAAAAGCCAATTTTCATGCCCATGCCCGCGCCTGGGGCGGCTTTACCGATGGTAAACACAACTCTACCCAAGACCTCATAAAAACATACCAAAACATGGATTATCGGGTTATTGCTGTGTCTGACTATCACAGCATTAACCCCCAGCAAGATACCGCCTCGGCTGCCTTTGTGCCCGTTTATGAGCATGGCTACAACCTTTTTAAAGCGCATAGGTTGGCTATGGGAAGCAAGCTGGTTTCTTTTTACGACATTACCTTTTTTCCTAACCTGCATGACAAACAATACATTATTAACCGCCTTAAACAAACCTCGCCCTACCTTACCATTGCCCACCCAAAATTTGGAGGCGGACATACTTTTGCCGACCTGGCGCACCTTTCGGGTTATGAGTGCATTGAGGTGCTTAACCACTACCGCCGCTCCGATGTATATTGGGATAGCGCCCTTACTGCCGGTAAACCGGTGTGGATTGTGGGAAACGATGATAACCACAACATTAAAAAACCCGATGAAACGGGCGTTAAGTGGACTATGATTGCCGCCAATTCTAACCACGCCCATACTATCCTTAAAAATCTTACCACCGGCAAAGCCTACGGCGTAGAGGGTAAAAACGGCACAAACGACAACCTCCTCAAAAGCCTTACCGTAAACCAACTTACCTTGCAGGTGCAACTGCTAAACCCGGCTGCCGAAATTGCCTTTATAGGGCATAATGGCAAAACCAAAGCTACTTTTACCCAAACCGATAAGGCACAATACACTTTTTTGCCCGATGACACCTACATACGAACCGTAATTACCACCCCAACAACCAAAATGTACCTTAATCCTGTACTACGGTATGATGGTAAAAACCCGCCAAAAAACACCCTTACCGCTCACTATAACCCCATACATACCTGGTTTATGCGGCTGCGCGTATTGGTTACGGCGCTGGCGCTTGTGTGGTTATACCGCCGACTTATGCGCCTTATTTGAAGGGGTTAGTGGTTAGTAGGTAATGTGTAACTCATAACCAACTTCACCTTTTCTTTGCGCCTTTGCGAGAAACAAAATCGGAATGGTATTTTGTAATTCATAACAGTACACACACTAAGTCCGTGCGTTTCTACATTTTTCACTCATCACTTTTCACATAAGCCACCCCCCACTCTATGGTATAAACCACAGCCTCTTGCAGCATGGGCAGGGGTAACGAGGCATAAGCCTTGCGCTCCTGCATACAAGCCTGTGCGGCAGCCTCAGTATGTAGCGGCAGGTGCATAAACAGCGCTCTGCTATGCCGCAAATAGCTGCACCAGTGCAACGATTGAAAATAAAGCATATTGCATAAATAGCTGCCGGCATAGTACGAGGCAACAGCGGGCAGTTGCCTATGGCTAAGGGCAGTTGCCAGTTCTTCTACCGGAAGGGCGGTAAAGTAGGCATCGGGAGCCTGTGCAATAAGGGTAAAACTGCCGGTATTTTGGCGGTCGTATCCTATGTTAAAAGCGGCTTTTTCGGGCTGTATTACGCCACTTCCACCTGCCAACCCCAAGTTTAGTATAAAATGCGGCTTTACCGATTGTAACACCCTTTGGTAATAGGCAGGAACAGTACGAAAATTTACCGGCAATACGCAGCAGTAAACCGCCACGCCCGATAAACCGGCATTAAACTGCTCCACAATAGTTTGGGTAGGATTGCTCCTAAACTCGCCAAACGGGGTAAAACCTGTAAGTAATACACGGTACATTACTTGGGTGCGGTAAGGGTAAAGCCGGCATATACACCCATTATGCAAAACATCAAATTGCATACTACATTTAACAAGGCATATAGGGGCTGACCCGTTTTAATAAAATAAAAGGTTTCAAAACTGAACGTAGAAAAGGTGCTAAACCCACCACAAAAACCAACCGCTATAAATACGCGCCACGATGGGGGTATATCTGTACCGCCACTGAATAAACCTACTACCAAACCCAAAATAAAACTGCTCGCAATATTGGCAGCAATGGTACCTAATGGTAAAATGGTTAAAGTAGTGGCATTGTATTGCGAAAGCAGAAACCTTGCCATACTACCCAATCCGCCCCCTGCAAATACTAAAATATAATCGGTCATAATAAGGTTGGTAAGTGGTTATTTGGTTTTCTTTCGGTTTTTTTTGCCATATCTGTATGCGGCTTGTAGGGTTACAAACAACGCTATCCAGTATAAAATGGCTGCAACGGGCAGGTAATAGGGGTCAATAACCCATTTTTTTACCACACCCACCGATACAACGAGCGACAACGCAGCAATAACTGCAAAAGTAAGGGCTACCCCTCGGTCAGACAAGCCACAGTAGGCAAGGTGGTGCGTGGTATGGTCGCGTCCGCCCACAAAAGGCGATTGTTTTCGGGCAATGCGGTATAAAAAAACGGTAGTGGTATCAATAATGGGCAGGGCAAACACCACTGCAGGCAGTACAAACTGGGGTAAATAAAAACCGGTATTGCCCGCCGGTTTAAATTGCCAGATGAATAAAATACCGGCAAAAGACAACAAGGAACCCAAAAACTGACTGCCCGAATCGCCCATATACATTTTAGATGGATACCAGTTAAAAAACAAAAACCCGATTAGGGCAGCCATTACGCCTACAAACACAATGGCATAAAAGCCGGTAAACACGCCGGTAAGATGCAAAATACCCATAGCACAAAACAAAATGCCCAAGGCAGCTATGGCAGCTATGCCGTCCATATTATCCAGCATGTTAATGGCGTTCATAATACCCACTACCCATACGGTGGTAAAAAGGGCATTGGCAACAAAGGTGCTAAACACGTTTATATATACGCCCATGCTTATCATAAGAACGGCACAAGCAATCTGACCCATAAATTTAAACAAGGGGGCAATGCGGAAAGAATCGTCAATTAACCCCACAATAAACCCGATGGTAACGCTGCCTAATAGCGCAAACAACTGGCGGGGTGGCAGTTCGGCATCTTTAAAGGGCAACAGGTAATAAGAGCTTACCGACAAAAGAAACACCACAAACAAAGATAACCCGCCTATGGTGGGTTTGGTTTGCGATGCCCAGCGCACTAAATTATCGTGTCCGTTATTATTAGGTGTATGTAGTTTGTTGTTGCCTATATTTTTTACCGAGCGCAGCAGCAGGTAATTTACCATAGCTGCAAATACAGTGGCAATAATGCCATACACACCATAAACCATTAGGGGTAAGCTGTATAATTCAGACTGCATGGAAGGCTGCTGCTGCTGCGTAGCCTGTAATAAAGGCTTGGCAAGGAGGTTATAAAGATAGGGTTAAGCGGTTATTTGTGGGCAAAACTACTCATAGCTGCCGATGTGGTAAGGTTAGCCACCGATGCCATAGCCGGTGCAAGTTTAGCGGCAGGCTGGGGTAGTGTGGGGAGGTGTATGCGGGTAGGGGCGTGTTTCCAGAGCAGTTTGCTGTAAAGTTCGTCCATATCATTAACCAAGCGCGTAAAATGGTATTTTCGGGCTACAAAATGGTGTCCGTTTTTACCCAATTTTAGCCGGAGCGTTTCGTTTTCGGTTAGTTTGAGTAATTGCCGGGCAAAGGGCTCTGCTTGTGCGCTGGGCGCTAACAGGGCAGTTTTGTTGGGCAATACCACATCGCACACGCCGCCTACATTGGTTGTAACAATGGGTTTATTGGCAGCCTGAGCCTCTATAAGACTCACCGGTGTGCCTTCATTAAGCGATGAAAGCGCTACAATATCAATGCCGGCATACACTTCATCTACATTTTTTATCCACGAGGTAAAGGTAAGCGGGGCAGCGGGGTTAAAATGAGGCGTATCGGGCAGGTTAAAAGGAATGTTTAGTTGTTGAGCCATTTGTATAAGGGCGGGCATTTCTTCGCCATCGCCCACTATAAAGGCTTTAACCTTTTTTTCGGTTTGGCTCAGCACCGTTTGGAGGGCATTTAAAAACAGGGTATGGTTTTTTACCTGCACCAATCTGCCTACTATACCAATGGCAATTTCGTCATCGGCAAGGTGGTATTTTTGTCTGAAAGCGGTTCGTTTATCGGGTTGGTTGGTCTGAAAACGGGTAAGGTCAAAACCCAGTGGCACTATGGCTATATGTTGGCTGGGGCAAATTTGGTAAACATCGCTCAGTTCTTGCTGCTGCAATTGGCTAATGGCTATAATTTTGCTGCTTGCTTTGGCTAAACGGCGCTCAATTTCTATATACATACGGGTTTTGAGCGGACCAAAATAGGAGTGAAAAACGTGCCCGTGAAAAGTGTGTACTATTACCGGCACACCACATTCTATGGCGGCTAATCTGCCCAATGCGCCGGCTTTAGCGGCGTGGG
Organism: Bacteroidetes bacterium UBA2322; assembly: GCA_002345145.1. Lineage (GTDB taxonomy): Bacteria > Bacteroidota > Bacteroidia > Chitinophagales > UBA2359 > UBA2359. Next base: position 19,237 of record DDVC01000140.1, on the reverse strand, counting down.
TATGCACTACATCGGGCTTAAATTCTTTGATTATCTTTTTTAACCGCAGGTAAGCGGGCAGGTCTTTTACAGGGTTAATAGACCGGAACATGTTTTCAATATACAGCGGCTCTATACCTAACTCATTTAGGATAAACTCTGAGCTGGCTTCTGCCTCCTCTTTCATACCGGCTACTAATAACGTTTCGTATTCAGGAGCCAAATGCCGCGTAAGCAGGGCTGCATTAAACGTAGGTCCACCTAAATTTAAACGATTAATGATTCGTAGAACTTTCGGCATGTAGGTTATATTTTGCGGTAGTTTTGCTTAGTAGCAGCCACTTTCATTTTAGCGGTATTTTTGTAGCGCTGCTATTGAGGCTACAAATGTACGCAGAATTGTTATTGGTGTAGCTTACTGCAACAAAAAAATATGGTTAGACCTCTGACTTTTTTGCTTGGCTATTTTATGATTGCTGTTAGTTTTTTATGTTTAAGCCCTTATTTTTAAGGGGGTAGTGGCAAATAGGGTTTTATTTTGGGGTTAAATAGGAAGGTAAAAAGAGGTATTGACTGCTAATTTTTTTCTTGGTTATTCGGGTATAAAACTTGGTTTTACAGCTTACCGCCCTATGTGTATTGGGGATTTTACAGTTTAATTTCTTCCGATTGGGCATCAAAATAACGATATTCTGTGAGCGAGTAGTTGGTATTGGCAACCACCGAAACCCATTTTTTGTGTTTCCAAAACCATTTCCATTGCCTTGATATGATACCTTTTTTAATGTATGCCTCAACAAACGGGTGAACAGCAAGTTTTAACTGCTGGTAATCCAGTTCGTTGAGCAGGTAGCTCAGGTTGTTTTCTATTTCGTCTATGAGTAAAATGGTAGCTTTTACCCTGCCCGTACCGCGGCAGGTGGGGCAAACCTCAGCAGTAGCAATTTGCAGTTCGGGTCTTACGCGCTCGCGGGTAATTTGCATAATACCAAACGGGCTAAGGGGTAGTATGGTATGTTTAGCTCGGTCGGCGCTCATAGATTCTTCCATGCGCCGGAGTATCATTTTTCGGTTTTCAGATGATTTCAGGTCAATAAAATCAATGATAATGATGCCGCCCAAGTCGCGCAGGCGCAGTTGTCGGGCTATTTCAGTTACGGCTTCTAAGTTTACGGCAAGGGCATTGTTTTCTTGGTTGCCTTGTGAACCCATTTTATGCCCACTGTTTACATCTATCACGTGCAGGGCTTCGGTATGTTCAATTACCAAGTAAGCGCCGCTGGGCATGTTTACCGTTTTGCCAAAGGCGGCTTTAATTTGTTTGCTTACTTTATACTGTTCAAAAATGGGTGTTTTACTGTTGTGGAAGGCAACTATTTTTTCGGCGCTGGGTTCAATTTCGCTGATATACTGACTGATTTCGGAAGCCAGATTTTTATCGTTTACTACTACTCTGGTAAAACTGGGGTTGAGTAAATCGCGGAGTATGCCCGATGTTTTGCCCACTTCGCTAAGCACTTTTTGGGGTGGCTTGGCGTTTTTTAGTTCCTGATACAGTTGTTGCCATTTTTGTATTTGGGTGTCAATATCCTCGTGCAATTCGGCAACTTTTCGGTTTTCGGCGGCGGTGCGTACTATGAGCCCAAAGTTATGGGGTTTTATGCTCTCAGCAAGGCGTTGAAGGCGGCTGCGTTCTTGTGGGTCTTTTATTTTTCGGGATACTGATACGCCATTGCCAAAGGGAGTAAGCACCACATATCTACCCGCCATGGTAATTTCGCAACTCAGGCGGGGTCCTTTGGTAGAAATAGGCTCTTTAAGCACTTGTACCAGCAGCACATCGCGGCGGTTCAGCACATCGGTTATTTTACCGGTTTTGACTATATCGGGTTCAAGTTCAAAATTTTGCAACAGGTGCGAGTTTTGTTTGCCGGTAATAGTAGCTTCGGTATATTTTTTTACCGATAACATTTGTGGGCTAAGGTCGGAGTAGTGTAAGAAAGCATCTTTGCCAAAGCCTACATCTACAAATGCGGCATTTAAGCCGGCTACTGTTTTTTTTACCTGTGCTACAAAAATATCACCAACGCCAAACTGGCTGTCGAATTTTTCGTGATGAAGTTCTACTAACTGGTCGTTTTCTAAAAGGGCAATTTCTATGCCCGATGAGGTAACGTCTAATACTAAATCTTTACTCAAGGTATTTTATTTTCCTGATGCCTGATAACTGTAATTGATGCCCTTAACCATAATGCTGCTACTGCTTGCTTTTGTGCTGTGCCCAATTAGCTGCTTATGACCATGCTGCCCCCTAATGCAGGCTACAAAATCCGTAAACATCATTGTAGTTTAGCGGATGGGTTCGGTTATGAGTGGGCGCAGTTTTCAATCGGGCTGCTTAGGCGCTACATTCAAATGTTACTCCTTAACAGGATGCGGTTGAGTGCAGGTTGTAATTGCAGTAGTTATGGGTTGTTTTATTACCTACAGTTTATAGCAGTAGCTTGGGCGTAAAATTATGCCAAACTTGCCAAGTTTTTTGCAAAAGGGGGTGCAATTTCCTGTTTTTTTGCAAAAAATAGGCAAACGCGGTTTCTTTTGATTAAGCAAAAGGCAGTTTTACCACTTTTGCCTCTATGAGTTTGCCCCTGATATCTATGTAAATAACCGAATCGGGTTTACTCTGTTGCAAGGGCAAATAACCCATACCTATTGATTTTTGGAGAGAAGGCGAAAACGTGCCCGATGTAACGGAGCCTATGGTTTCGCCTGCTGCGTTGGTAATGCGGTAGTGGTGTCGGGCTATACTTTTTTGGTCAATTTCAAATCCTGCCAATTTACGGGTTAAGCCATTTTGTTGTTGTGTTTCTAAGGCAGTTCTGCCGTTAAAAGGTATTGCTGATTTTAGTTTAGTAATCCAGCCCAATCCGGCTTCTATGGGTGAGGTGGTGTCGTCTATATCATTACCATATAGGCAGAAGCCTTTTTCTAATCTTAGCGTATCGCGCGCACCCAGTCCGGCGGGTTGTAAGCCGTAGGGTTCACCGGCTTTGGTAATGGCTTCCCAAAGTTGGGCGGCATATTGATTGTCGAAATAAATTTCAAAACCGCCGGCACCCGTATATCCCGTAGCCGAAACAAGCACATTATTTACCCCGCCAAAAACGCCTTTTTGGAAAGAATAATAAGGCATATTCCCTAAGTCTATTTGGGTAAGCGGCTGTAGTATTTGGGTAGCCAGCGGACCTTGAACTGCCAGCAGGGCTGTTTGGTCAGATATATCTATCAGCTCCACCTTTTCCTTGTTCTCGGCATTTATCCACTCCCAGTCTTTGGTTATATTGGCGGCATTAACCACCAACATAAAAGCATTTCCGGCAAGTTTATATACCAACATATCATCTACAATACCGCCGGTGTGGTTCATCAGGCAGGCATATTGCACCTTACCTTCGTGTAGTTTAGAAGCATCATTACTGCTGATACGTTGTATTAGGTTTAAGGCATCATTGCCCCTGATGATAAACTGCCCCATGTGCGATACATCAAACAAGCCGGCTTTTTGCCTTACACACAGATGCTCATTGGTAATGCCGCTGTAACTGATAGGCATATAATAACCGGCAAATTCTGCTATTTTAGCGCCCAGCGCTATATGATACGAAGTAAAAGGAGTATGTTTCATAACGCAAAAGTAAGTAAAAAAGAGGGAGAAAGGGGTAAAAAGGCGCTAAAGCAAAAAAAAATGCCCCAAAACCAAAAAAAAAGCAAACTTTTATAGAGCAAGTTGCAAGATAAAATAAAGTTGTACTATCTTTGCAGCATAATTCTCTAACGTAAAACTTTTTTAAGCATGAACAAGAAAGAATTGATAGATCATATTGCAAGCGAAGCCGGCTTAACCAAGCTACAGGCAGCCGCTGCTTTAACTGCCTTGGTTAAAGGTGTTGAATCAACCCTGAAAGCTGGAGATAAGGTTGTATTAGTTGGATTTGGTACTTTTTCAACCGGTGAACGATCAGCACGTACTGCCCGCAACCCTCAAACCGGTGCAACAGTTGAAGTTCCGGCACGTAAAGTGGTAAAATTTAAAAGTGGTAAAGACCTCGAAAACGCGGTTAACTAATTCTATCTACTTGTTTTCTTCATAGCAAAGGCGCTAAAATATTCCTTTTAGCGCCTTTTGCTTTGTGCCTTTGCTACATAATTCTGCCTCTTTTCAGGCGTTTGTGCAATACAACAACCAACTTATGCGTTAAACAACTGTTTTTAATGAAAACGCCCACTGTTTGGCTTAGGGTACTTCCCCTTTTTATAGGGCAAGCGGCAATTGCACCGTTTTTATGACTGTTTCATAGGGTGCATCGCTTTTTCTCTGTTCCAATACTTCATTACCTCTTTATAATTATGTCCACCAAATTGCTGTTTACCATTCTTGCCATTGCCGCATTGCTGTGCGGTATGCCTACTGCTGTATTTGCCCAACATTCCGAAATAGGAGTATGGTTAGGAACAGGCACTTATCGGGGCGATTTAAATCCTGATTACGATGTGCGCAAAACCCGTCCGGCTTTTGGCTTTCTATACCGATATACGGTTAATGATTACATCATGCTTAAAACGGGTCTCAGTTTTACCCGATTAGTGGGCAATGATGCTATTTCTAAAAACCCCTACCAGCAAGCCCGAAACCTTAGTTTTAGGAGTAACTTGTTTGAACTGTCGGGGCAGATAGACCTCCACTTCCAAAAATACATCATTGGCAACGCCAAACACGCATTTACCCCCTACCTAACTACCGGCTTAGCTTTGTTTTATTTTAACCCGCGTACCGATTACCAAGACCAAACTTACAACCTCCATGAACTGGGTACCGAAGGACAAAATAATGCCGACTATACCGGAAACAAACCTTACAGGCTTATACAGCCTTCTATACCACTTGGAGGCGGTATTAAATATTGGATGCGAAAGGGTTGGAATTTTTATGTTGAAATTGCTTACCGCATGACTTTTACCGATTATATTGACGACGTTAGTTCCGTATTTATTGATACCTATTTTATAGGCGATGGCACTATAGCCGCCGAACTTTCAGACCGTTCTGATGAGGTGGGCGCTCCCATTGGTGAACCGGGTAAACAACGCGGCTTTTTAACTGATAAAGACGGCTATCTTATGACCAATATAGGTGTTACTTATACCTTGTTTAACCGAAAATGCCCCAAAGCTAAATAGCTTTAAGTTGTATTTATCTAACCAAACGTTTGCTAAAGGCAGGGTTAGCTTTACCGCCAATAAACCATAAAAAAGGGCATTACAGGTTACTGCAATGCCCTAAATCATTTCAAATCACTACACTCAACTCGCCTTTAAGACGCTCTAAGTGCAGTAAGTCACATTTTATCTAAAAAAAAGTGGAGTGGTTTGAAAAAACGCGTTGTGCTGTAATAAACATGCACTTACCGAGGCTGTTTGGCAGTAAGTATGGTGGCGGGTAAAACAAGGGTAAAATTCCCGATTTGCTTTACTTAACCCCACCGGGCTAAGCATAGATATTGAGGGAGTTATTATTTATCTTATAATAACCGGCGCCATTAGTGGTTTGGTCATTTACCACCTGCCTGCCAATAAAATGTAAGGTTTCTTCGCGCCGGCTAAGTGGTATGCCGGTGTAGTTTTCCCAGTTATCGGGTTTAGGCAGCTCAATGCACGCCACACAATTGCCGCCTCCAAACGCATAGTACAATTTAAATCGGGCAATAGGGCTTTGGTAATGAATGTACCCGCTACGTCCTTCGTTGGTATAATAAATGCTTGCAGCGTTCTGCTTGTTTGGGTTATTGAGTTGGTGGGCTGACGGCGTTTTGCGTTGACGGTGCAGTTTTAAATTATGGTACAGGATAGATAAAACTACCGTAACGCCTATGGCAATCCAATAAAACTTTGACCGCCTGATTTCCGGCGGAACATAAGGGGTATAAGCGGTAAGCATTGTAAATGTGGCAAAGAGATACTGCATTGTTTGGTGTTTATTCCCATTCCTTATTAGAATTTGAAAACAAGATAAGAAGAAAAAGTAAAATAGCCACCATGGGCGGTAATTAGTCTATTTGCAACACCACATTACCTTTTTTTCGTCCGGTATCTACATATTGGTGTGCTGCAACAACCTCCTCCATTGGGTAAGTTCGGTCTATATTGGCATGTATTTCGCCGTTATCATACAATTGTTGCAACATTTCTAACTGTTGGGTAGTTTCTTTTGCCACATCTAAACCACCTACGGTAACAAATTTGCCGCCTTGTTTAAGTATAGGGGCACAATCTTTATGGGTAATGGCGCCTACTGCATCAAAAATGACATCAAACCGGCGGTTGAGTTTGGTAAAATCTTGCTTAGTGTAAACCACTACCTCATGGCTGCCTAATTTGGTAGCCAGTTCTACGCCTTGCTCGCCGCATACAGCGGTGATGTGCGCTTGGTAATGTTTGGCAATTTCTATGGCAGCAGTACCCACTGAGCCGGTAGCGCCGTAAATCAATACCTGTTGATTAGGTTTGGTGTCTATTCCTGCTTTTTTGAGGAAATAAATAGCCGTCATTCCGCCAAAAATGATGGCGGCGGCTTGATTAAAAGAGGCAGTTTTGGGCTTGTGGGTTATGGTTCCGTTTTGGGGCAAGGCAATGTACTGTGCATAAGCGCCAAACTGAAAACCGGTACTGGCAAAAATTTCGTCGCCGGGTTTAAATTTTGTTACCTTATTACCCACCGCCTCTACTATGCCCGATAGCACTGTGCCCAGTATGGGCTTTCGGGGCTTGGTAAAACCCAGCACTATGCGCATAACTACACGCAAAAAACCTTTTACTGCAAGTCCGCGCACCCGCACATCGCCTGAGTTAACGGCAGATGCCTTAATTTTTACCAACACTTCGTTGTTTTTGAGGTGGGGTGTGGCTACTTCTTGCAGGGTAAGTACATCGGGAGCGCCATAGGAGGAGCATATAACTGCTTTCATGTTGTTTATTTTTTATGGCATGTAAGTAGCAAAAGGGCGGTAAAACTTACAGTGGGTAGTTGATAGTGGTTAGGGGGTTAGGTAGTTTTGGTAGATGTTATATATTGGGTAGTGAGTACTAAACCCATTCGTAATTCATAACTCAATATTTATAACTAAAAATGCGTCTGCTGCTATTAGCAACAGACGCATTTTATTGGGTAACAAAAACCAATAGCTTACTTAGCTACCATTAGTTTTTTGGTAACGGTGTTTCCGGCGGCGGTAATACCATACAGATATACGCCTGAGGGCAAGCCGGCGGTGTTGATATTGATGGTGTGGTTACCTGCGGCTACATTGGCAAGGTTATGTTTTTCTATCACTTTACCCGCTATATCGGTTAGGGTAAAAGTAATATCGGCGCGGGTGGGCAGTTGGTAGTTTACTACTGCATGGTCAATGGCGGGGTTGGGGTAGGCATCGGAGAGGGTAAAATTAGCAGCATCGGGATTGGTGATACCTACCGGGAAATCGGTTTTTTTCACAATAACCCTAATGAGTAAGTCTGCCACATCGCCTTGTCGGTAGGGAGCCCAGGTATTGCCTAAAATTTCGTAAGACTGGCGAGAGAAAGGCGGGTCAAGTTCGGTGGCTAACTGAATGCCTGAGCCTTCCATGAGCCACGATACATAAAAGCCGCCATTGTCTATGCGGGGAGGATTGGTAAAATCTACCCGATTCCATGACAGAGCTGCCACTTGGCTTACGGCTACGTCTTTGCTTGCCAGTACTATACCCGGGCTGCCCGCGGGTCCATTATCGTCTTGTACTCTGCCTCTGAAGCCGGAGCCCGCACCGGTAGTAGCTACAAAATACTCAGCGCCTATTACCTCTACGGGGTAGAAGGGGGGCTCTACATAAATACCGGCGCCGTCATTAAAATTAGCGCCGCCGGTCCATGATACACCGCCTTGGTTGGCAGTAGTACCTACAGCATACGACAATCTTATTTCGCCGTTGGCAAGTGAGTCAGCCACTACTAATTCTGAGGTATTGGTGTTATTGGCGGGGTTAATGTCATCGGGTGTAGTAGCGGTTACTTGGTAAGTATAAGAACCGGTAAACAAGGCGGGAAAGGGCGTATCAAAAGTAACTAAGTTGCTTTGACCCACATTTAATCCGGGTATGGTTTTAGAGTCCACCACAAATTCAGAGCCGCTGGGGTCTAAAACGGTAGTACTAACGGTAATGGGTGTGGTTACGTCCACACTACCCACATTTTTAACATTGGTTTGCAGGTCAAAAATATCGTTTTTAAACACAAAAAAGCCGGCATTGCGGGTATTTTGGTTGTAGGTGGGCGCTACGTCTTTTACATCAATGAGCGGAACGGCGGGGGGGCTAAACTTAATGCATGAGTTAGAAGGCGGCATGGCAGTATTGCTTACCTGAATACCTATATCGCCGGTTATGTTTTCTATGCCCACTACTACCGGATTTTGCAGGGTGGCGTACTCGGTAGTAATAACAGGGTTCATTTCGAGGTAGTTAAAAGTAACAGAGGAGTCAACAGCCGAAAAAATTACCTGAAACGTATTGCTACCTGTCCATTGGAAGGTGTTGTTTGTCCATTGGGGAACTTGGGCAAAGGTAACAATAAAGCGCTCGGAATCATTATACACATAACACTTAGCCGGATTGTTTACGCCGCCAAAGGTAAGGTCGGCAAGGCAAGGGGCAACAAAATTATTGCGCTCATCGGGCGTAGGAATGAATGGGAAAGCAACCGGATTGCCCGATGAAATTTGGATATCGTCAAAGGCTATATATCCATTCGATCCAATGTAAACTTGGTTTTGGGTAGTCCAGTAAAACTGAAAATCAATGCCCATAGGAATAGGACCAAGAAAATTATCATCGGCAAGGCCTGTTATTTCTGTGCCTATGGCGGTAATATCTACCCACTCACAGTTTAACCCGTCTTCAGAGGTAGTGTAGGAATAGCCATACTCATCGGCAGAAGATACAACAAATGCGTAATTAAGTACGGTAAAACTTTGAAGTGTACCGTTTTGGTTGGTAGTACCGGTTTCATACACCAATACAGGGTAGCGCGATTCGGTAGTCCACCACTCATATCGGGTAGAGGTTCTTTCAAAAAAGTTGGGAGAGCCTACAATGGTATCGCGGTAAAACTCTTCTATTTTTACCCTAAGCGCATTGGTGTAAGTGGCATTGGGCAGGGTGAGTGTGCCGTAGCCGTCTGCAATTACATCGCGGGTAATGCGCGAACCTACCGGCGCACCTACGTTATACTGGCGGTCGCCTATATCAGAAAAAGCAGAACTAAAAGTAAGCGGGTAGGCATACTGAATAAGTGTGTTAGAGAAAGTAATGAGCGTACCGTTGTTATCTGTACCTATCCAACTTGAATTGGCGGTGGTAACATCATAGTAATTAACGGCAGTGCCTACTACATTGGCAACATCGGCGGCGGGGAAGTTACTGCCCAGCGTGGTGGTGTTGGGGGCTACATAGGTGCCGGTAGTGCCACCACCTGTGGGTACTAAACCGGCAAAATTCCAGCTTACATTAGAGCCGGCAACGCCCGGTAGGGCAGCAATGGGGCTGGCTGCCAAACGGTCAAATGTACTACCTACTTGTGCAAAATTTGCAGAGGTAAGGGTTGGCTGTGCAGTGGCAATGCCGGTTAAACCCAATGTCAGTAATATTACTAACAAGTGTGTGAGGGTAAATTTGTTTAATTGCATAGTTTGCTTTTATTTGAAAATGTTAAAATGAACGTAAAATTTTATGCAGGTAGCTTGCTGCGGTTATGTGCTAACAGCATTTTTACCTCATTGGGCTGCCCCTGCGGGTAAATGTGTGGTTAAATGTCTTACAACTGACTGAATGAGGTACAAACCCAAGTAACAACCAACGCCTACGGAGGGTTTTTCGTTTTTATGCTGAAACGTAGTGTAAAAGTACGGTTTTTTTAGTTTTTCAAACTTTTTTAGCATGAAAACAACTGCTTACCTCCTTATTTTGCTGAATTTTAGCCTCTTTTTTATGCACCCGCTACCGGCACAAGCACAATCGGGCAATCCGTGTGGAGTGGCTAACCCTATTCAGGATTTGCCTTTTTTAACCAATCTTGCCTATCAATTGTGTGAGCCTTTTTCTTGTGTGAGCCAAATTTCGGTAGGCTGGTATAATGGGGAGTATGTTTTTTTTACCTCCGTTAACCTGATGTGCGCCGATTTTCCGGTTGAAGTTTACGACTGTTCAGGCAATCAACTGTGTACTATTGGTGGTTTTATTGGCGGAACCGGAAACTGTCCCAATTTTTTTGAAACGGTTACGAATGTGCAGGTATTGGCTGATGCAGTTTCTTTTTGCGGGCAAGATAACTGTACCGATAATGCCCTCCTGAATACCTTGGGCTGTTTTGATGTTTATGCACCGGTTTGCGGGTGCAACGGCGTTACCTACTCCAATGGATGTTATGCTGCCAATGCCGGCGTTACCTCTTATACTGATGGAGCCTGCGGCATTATACCCAATTGTTACAACCCCCAACAGGTGGGCATAGGTCCTTGCCCGCTTATTTATGCGCCGGTTTGCGGGTGCAACGGCGTTACCTATGGCAATGCCTGCGAAGCTGCATACAGTGGCATAACCGTTTTTGTTCCGGGCGAGTGCGGCTCAGTGGCTTACCCGCCTTGTGTAAACCCGATGTTGGTAAACAACAATCCCTGCCCACCTACTTATGAACCGGTATGCGGGTGCAATGGCGTAAGTTATACCAATGCTTGTTATGCCGCCCGCCAGGGGGTAACAAGTTATACATCGGGCGAGTGTAACACTGCCACCTACACTATTTGCCCCGGTGAAGCCGCTTTTATTGGCGTACCCGAAGAACCCGGGTTTGCCTATTTCTGGAGCCCGTGGGCAGGCGTTTCTTGCCCAAATTGTGCCGGCACAAGCATAAACATTGCCCAAAGCGCTACTTTTACCCTCAATATCATTCCTATTAGTGGCGGAGTGCCTGTGGTTAAGTATTTTAGGGTAGAAATAGACCCTTGCATACCCAATTTTGATTATGCCATTTGTGCCGGCGAGAGTGTTGCCATTGGTTCGCCGTTTATACCCAATACCTTATATACGTGGTCGCCTACAGCAGGGTTAAGTTGTACCAACTGCCCCAACCCTCTTGCCTCGCCGGTAGTAACCACTACTTATACGCTTACCACTTATACTACTTTTGGCGGTGGTCCGTTTTATGAAACACACACGGTAACGGTGCAAAACTGCAATCCCATTGATACCGTTTACCATACCATTTGCCAGGGCGATAGCGTATTGCTTTACCCCACCGGAGTGTTTATTCCCGAAACATCTTTTACCTTTTCGCCCGGTACGGGGCTGAGCTGTACCGCTTGTGTAGAAACTATTGCCTCGCCTACCGAAACTACTACCTACACCCTCACCGCCACTGACTGGTTTACCGGACAATCGTATATAACCAACATTTTTGTTGTTACTGTGGAAATTTGCGAAGGCATTAAACCACCTGCCAACATGTTGCCACTAAAAGTTTTCCCCAACCCTATTATCAATAACGAAAGTTTATCTATACAACTTCCTGCGCCCAATGTCGGCACTATGACCATTTCGGTACTTGATTTGTATGGAAAAGCCGTTTTTTCAGACAATATACTAAACCAAAATGCGGTTTTAATTGTCAAAACAAGCAACTTGCCGGCAGGTTTGTACTTTGTGCAAGTGCAAAGTGGCCGCAGGTTATATGGCGCTAAATTTTTAAAGCATTAAAATAGTCTTGTAATTACATTGTTGGTTGTAAATGGGTAACCCCGGCGCTACTATTAGCTGCGTCGGGGTTTTTTTGGGGTGTAACCCCAGTTTGATGTAAAATGTGGCACACAAAGTCAGTACTACCGGCATGAGCTAAAAACCGGCAGCCATTAGCACACAGATAACACGGATGTAGCTGATTTGCACAGATTTTTGAAAAATAAAGGCTCAAGTAGTGGATAGTGAAAAGTTAGGAGTGTGTTAGTGCCTATTATCAAATATCCCCAAACCACACTTCTACCCGCGTTTATCCGTTTAATCCACGTTATCTGTGTGCTTTTTTGCTGAAAACAGGGGTAATCACCTCAATTTGTACATCAAACCGGGGCTTCGCCCTTTTTTTGTTCTTATTTTGAGCAGGAGGAGCACAAAAAGTGAAAAGTGAAGAGTGAAAAGAGTACAGACGCACGGCCGTGCGTCTGTACTGTTATGAATTATGAGTGAACGAATTACAAATTGCCGAATATCAAGCACTATCTACTATTTACCAAGTACCCACTTTCCCACTACTAAATCATTTAACCCTTTGCGAGAAGCTGCATCGGTTAATTTTGCAAGTTACATGGTGTAAATTAAAACGGCTGTCCAAATTTACCCCAAAAATACCTACTTTTGCCCAACCAAAAACGACAGTTTCACATGAACAACCGCAACCTCATACTCCGTCTGTATGATATTAATGCCGTTCAGTTTGGGCAATTCCAACTGCGTACCGGCATTATGTCGCCTTTTTATCTCGATTTTCGCAAAATTGTATCTTACCCCAACCTTATGCGCGCCGTATGTGCAAAACTCTCCCACTTGTTAGAGGATATTGCATTTGATTACATTTGTGGAGTGCCGTATGCCGCCCTTTCATTTGCTACCGGTGTAGCCATTACGCACGATGCTCCTATGGTGGTAAAACGCAAAGACCGAAAAGAACACGGCACCAAAAAATTGGTGGAAGGCGATTTTACCGCGGGCGCATCGTGTGTAGTTGTAGAGGATATCGTTACCAGTGGTATCAGTATTTTAGAAACCATTGAAGCCTTAGAAACCGAAGGATTGGTGGTGCAGCACGCCATAGCCATTGTGGACAGAAAACAAGGCGGAACCGATATTTTAGCCCGAATGGGGTACACCGTGCATACCCTTTTTACCATTCAGGAAATTTTTGACGTACTGCTGGAAGCGGGTAAAATTGACCGGGCAGCCTACGATGACTCGCTCAATTTTGTAAAACAACATGTAACTACCGATTTGCCGGTAAAAAAAGACCTTCCCCGAAAAACCATACCCTACCCTCAGCGCATTGAACTTTGCCATCTGCCTGTAAGCAAACGGTTGCTGCAAATAGCCGAAACCAAACAAAGCAACCTCATTTTATCTGCCGACGTAGATACTGCCCAAGAACTGCTCAAACTTGCCGGTGATGTGGGGCAACATATTTGCATGTTAAAAACCCATGTGGATATACTACCCGATTTTACCCCCGATACCATTGTGCAGCTTAAACAACTGGCACAAAAACACAATTTTCTCTTGTTTGAAGACCGCAAATTTGCCGATATTGGCAATACTGTTCAAAAACAATTTACATCGGGTATTTTTAACCTTCCCGATTGGGCTGATGTAATGACCGTGCATGTAATAGCCGGCGCCAGCAGTATCACCGCCCTAAAAGAATCGGGCTTAATGCACAACAAAGGGCTCATAATCATTGCCCAAATGTCCACTTCCGATACGCTTACCGATGAAAATTACCTGCAAAAAGCCGCCAAAATAGGAGAAGCCAACAAAGATATTATTATGGGATATGTAGCTCAACAGCCCGTAAGTACCGATGCCGGTTTGCTCCAGTTTGTGCCGGGCGTTCACCTTGCCGCCAAGGGCGATACGATGGGGCAAACCTATAATAGCCCCCGCACTGCCTTTACCCAGCGCGGCGCCGATTTTATTATTGTAGGACGCGGTATTTACCACGATGCCCAACCCCGGCAAGCTGCCATACGCTATAAAGAAGCCGCATGGCAAGCCTACCTCCAAAAAATAGCACAATAAACGGCTCTTTGTTAACCTCCCATAGTAACTTGTAACAACGGCAAACAACTCTTTTTGCACCATAGTGCAACATGGGTAAAATAACTTTACCTTTGCAGCGTTTTAGTATGCGTTTCACTTATTATTAACCATTAACCCGCACATGAAACATCTTACTTTTTTGTCTTTTATTGCCCTGCTGTTTATACTATCTACAGCTTCGCCCGCACTTGCACAAAAAAACCAAAAGGGCAAAGAACAAGCACAAAAAGACGATAAATTGATTAAAAAATATCTTAAACAAAATAAGCTCACCAAAAAATTTACCAAAACCCAATCGGGGTTGTATTATCACATTGAACAAAAAGGACAAGGTAAACCCGCCGATGACAAAAGCCGCCTGAAAGTACATTACAAAGGCACGCTCCTCAACGGCACTGTTTTTGATTCGTCTTATGATAGAGGCAAACCCATAGAGTTTACAGTAAATATGGTGGTAAAAGGCTGGCGCGAAGGGCTTATGTTTTTTAATGAAGGCACCAAAGGCACCCTGCTCATACCCTCCGAACTTGCTTATGGCGAGCGGGCAATGGGCGACAAAATTCAGCCCAACTCTGTTTTGCGTTTTGATATGGAACTCCTTGAAGTGCTGCCCAATACGCCGCCCAATGAGCAAAACAGCGCCATAACCATTAGCCGCGAACAAGAAGAAAACAACATAAAAGCTTATTTAGAAAAAGAAGGACTGATAGAAAAAGCCCAAAAAACCGAATCGGGCGTTTACTATATCATAGAAACCAAAGGAAACGGCAACCACCCTACCCTTGCCTCTACGGTAAAAGTACATTACAAAGGCACGCTCCTCAACGGCACTGTTTTTGATTCGTCTTATGACCGCAATCAACCCATCAGTTTCCCGCTGCAAGGTGTTATAAAAGGGTGGCAAGATGGTATCCCTAAGTTATCGGAAGGTGGTAAAGGCACACTTGTAATACCCTCACAATTGGCTTATGGCGCTCGGGCAGTTAGCAGCATACCTGCCAACTCCATACTTAGGTTTGATGTAGAACTACTCGAAGTTCAAACCAATAAATAGTTCATTGTAAGCAAACTCTTTTTTAACATAAAATATCCCCTTTTACCATGAGAAATGTAAATTTCCGCAACCTGTTTACCCTATTGTTGGCTGCTTCTATGCTTTTTGGCAGTGTTAGTTGCTCAAAAAAGAAAAAAGCCCAGCAAACCCCTCAGCCCGTTCAAAAAGAAGGTAAAGTGCGCGAGTACAAAAAGTAATGCCTACTTGATTAGCTCACTTTGTACAGCGGCAGTTTCTTGCACAGGTAGGAAATTGCCGCTTTTCATCATGTAATTTCCTGCGCTTACCCTTATTTTATTCCTGCTTTTCGCTTTTGCAAAGGGTAAATTACTACCTTTGCACTTGCTTTTACCCATCATAACCATTTGCCTATGAGCTTATACATGGCAGATATTAACCTGCCCGATAATTTCTCGCAGGACTTCTTAGAACTCATTCCCTATCAGCGCTCCCATATAGACCAACTGCTAACCGATGGCAAGGTGGTAAGTTATTCATTAGCGGCAAACCGAGCAAAACTCTGGGTCATAATAGAGGCAGATAACCGCCGCGAAGTACAACATATTTTATCTTCGTTTCCTATTTATGACTATATCCGGTTTACCATAATGGAACTTGCTTTTTATAACCAGGTAGAACAAAACTCCTTTCAGTTTTCACTTAACTGATTTGCATCGGATACAAACCTTTATGGCATCGGAGTTGTTTTTTAACGCTTTATCCCGATGAGCTTTGCAACCAATAAAGAACTAAAAGCTACTAAGGGCTATTGCAACCAAACGAACCAATTAAGGGTTCATTAACCGGCTGCCTTTTTTAAACCCCCAAATTACAACCACATGTGCGGAATAGTAGGTTATGTAGGACACAAAAAAGCGTTCCCTATACTCATTAACGGCTTACAACGCCTTGAATACCGAGGTTACGACAGCGCCGGCGTTGCTTTGCTCAACGGCGATTTGCATATTTACAAGTGCAAAGGCAAAGTAAGTGACTTGGTAAAACATACCGAAAGCAAAAATACAGACGGTATCATAGGCATAGGGCACACCCGATGGGCAACTCACGGCGAACCTAATGATGTAAATGCTCACCCGCATCTTTCGGCAAGTGGAAAATTGGCTATCATTCACAACGGCATCATTGAAAACTACGCCGTTCTTAAAGAAATGCTCACCTCGCGTGGGCACCGTTTCCTGTCTGAAACTGATACCGAAATATTGGTGCACTTTATTGAAGAAATTCAGAACGAAGAGCAGGTTAGTTTGGAAGAAGCCGTGCGAATTGCCCTTGAACACGTAGTAGGCGCTTATGCTATTGTGCTTATTTCAAAAGACGACCCGCACCGATTAGTAGCTGCCCGAAAAAGCAGCCCATTAGTAATAGGTATTGGCGAGGGTGAGTATTTTATTGCTTCCGATGCCACACCCATTATAGAACATACCCGAAACGTGGTGTACCTCAACGACGAGGAAATTGCCGTTGTTGACATTAAACAAGGGCTTACCATACGCAACATAGCCAACCAACCCAAAACACCCTTTGTGCAAGAGCTGGAATGGAGCCTCGAAATGCTGGAAAAAGGCGGTTATGAGCATTTTATGCTCAAAGAAATACATGAACAGCCCAATTCTATTAAAGACAGTATGCGCGGCAGGCTTCATGCCGATTTGGGCGTTATTCTGCTTGGTGGCATTAAAGATTACGAACAAAAACTGCGCAATGCCCGCCGCATCATTATAGTTGCCTGCGGCACCAGTTGGCACGCCGGTTTGGTGGGCGAGTACCTCATAGAAGACCTTACCCGCATACCCGTAGAGGTAGAATATGCCTCTGAGTTCAGGTACCGAAACCCGGTTATTTACGAAAGCGACATCATTATTGCCATATCCCAATCGGGCGAAACTGCCGACACCCTTGCCGCCATTGAACTGGCAAAATCAAAAGGCGCTACCATTTTGGGCATCTGTAATGTGGTAGGCTCCTCCATATCTCGTACCACTCATGCAGGCGCTTATACCCACGCCGGTCCCGAAATTGGGGTGGCTTCTACAAAGGCTTTTACCGCCCAACTTACCATTCTTGCCCTAATGGCGCTCCGTATAGCCCACCTGAAAGGCTCAATTGCCGAATCGCGCTACCGACAACTGCTCAAAGACTTAGAGCAAGTACCCGAAAAAATTACCAAAGCGCTTGAACTGGAACCCCAAATAAAATACATTGCCAATGTTTTTCAAGATGCTACCAATTTTCTCTATTTGGGCAGAGGCTACAACTTTCCGGTAGCTTTAGAGGGTGCACTAAAACTGAAAGAAATTTCCTACATTCACGCCGAAGGTTACCCCGCAGCCGAAATGAAACACGGTCCTATTGCCCTTATTGACGATGAAATGCCCGTAGTAGTACTGGCTACCAATGAAAGCGCCTACGAAAAAATTATCAGCAATATACAAGAGGTTAAAGCCCGAAAAGGCAGAATTATTGCCATAACCACCGAAAACGACGAACTCATTAACAAACTTGCCGAGTTTGTTATTAAAATTCCTCGCACCGCAGAGCCCTTCTCGCCTATGGTTTCCGTAGTACCCCTTCAACTGCTCGCTTACCATATTGCCCTGCTCCGAGGCTGCAATGTTGACCAACCGCGTAACCTTGCTAAGTCTGTTACCGTAGAATAACAAGAGGGTGATGAGTAACTTACATTCTCCCCTACGGCAAAAAGTAAAGTTTCTGAATGTTTTAAGCATAGCTTACCCAATATGACAAAACAGGAAAAAGAACAACACAAAGAGAAGTTTAAAACAAATTTAAATGAATTTGTAAAAAATTTAAAAAACTATGTTTCAACAGACTCCGGTGAGTGGACTATAAAAGGATTTATCGATATCTACAAAAATATCTACACCATCTCATCAGACACTAAAATAGTTTCCAAAATCCTTGAAATTCACATTTTTCCTGAATTACTTCAATTTGCCGAAAAAAATGGCTACAAAATAGTATTAGCAGAACACCAAAATTGGTACCCAGACATTACACTAATTGACAAAGACAATTTTGAAGTAAAATTTGCATTAGATATCAAAACTACTTTTAGAAGAAAGTCCAAAACAGCGGGCTTTACGCTTGGAAGCCATGGAGCATACTTCAAAGAAAGAGACAAAAACAAAAACATACAATTCCCTTACAACCAGTATTTAGGTCATTACTGTTTAGGCATCATTTACACAAGAGAAGATTTTGATGATGATTTGGCAGAAACCAAAGTGTACCAAGTTAAAGAATTACAAACCGAAAATGCACAAAACAGCTACCCGATTAAAGACAAACAAGTAACCACCAATATAACCAACCTCAAAGCCATCGCGTCGGTCATCAAAGATTTTGATTTCTTTGCCATAGAAAAATGGAAAATTGCAAGCGACAAACGAGGCTCAGGAAATACTGCTAATATTGGTTCTATCAATGACATTAAAGACCTTAAGGCTGGCAACGGAGTTTTTAGCAAATTAGGAGAAGAATGGTTTGACGAGTACTGGATAAATTATGGTTTGGCAACCATGGTAAAAAATGGAAAAACAATAAAAATTAATAGCATCTGGGATTTTCTTGAATTTAAAGGAAGAACTGACCTTTTTATTAAAGTTGTATCAAAAGGCGCTAAACGAAAAAGAAAAGACCAAGAATAATGAAGGTAATAACACCACCAATAAAAAGTCAGGGTATTAAAACTGAGTTGGTTCCGTGGATTAAAGAAATCTTACCAGCCCAAGAGGGAACTTGGATTGAACCATTTTTGGGTACAGGCGTAGTTGCCTTTAATATGAGGTATAATAAGACTATTTTAAACGACACAAACCCACACATCATTCAACTATACCAAGAAATACAAGAAGGCAAAATAACCCCGCAAATAGTAAAAAACTATCTT
Source organism: Bacteroidetes bacterium UBA2322 (assembly GCA_002345145.1). Lineage (GTDB taxonomy): Bacteria > Bacteroidota > Bacteroidia > Chitinophagales > UBA2359 > UBA2359. The sequence goes on along the minus strand of DDVC01000140.1, from coordinate 327 downwards.
GAAAAAGAAGGTGAAGAGCTTAAAAAAGCAGGTGATAATGGTTACGACCACTTTAGATTAATAAAAAACAGATTTAACAAAGCCCCAAATTCGCTCGACTTCTTATTTCTTTCAAGAGCAGGGTTTAACGGAATGATGCGCTTCAATAAAAAAGGACATTGGAATATCCCTTTTTGCAAAAAGCCAGAAAGATTTGCACAGGCTTATATAACCAAAATTGTAAATCAAGTTGCCAATGTTGCTCTCATTATCAAACCAGAATGGGTATTTCATAATAAACAGTTTTCCGAAATAATTCCTTTGGCAAAAAAAGGAGATGTAATTTAT
>DDVC01000008.1 GCA_002345145.1 Bacteroidetes bacterium UBA2322 | reverse complement strand
AAATGCCTTTTTTTAGTGAACTCTAAAATTGTACGCTGTTTATCAATTGGCTTTATTTTGGTAAAACATTGCCCAAAACCATGGGCTTACTACCTTTTCAAACAAATTTGTAGATTAGGCTAACGTTAAATTTCAGTTTGTGGCGTGCCCTCCTGTATTTTTTCTAATTTTGCAGCCTTATCTTTACGCACTAAATAACAATTTTACCCTCCAACTATTGTAAGGCTACACTTGTTTTTTTTGGTTTACAGACGCAATTTACTCATTATTAAGTTGTAAGACAATGAAGTTTTTTTACACTTTTCTTTTTGCTTTTTTTGTTTCTTTTATTGCATTTGCCCAAACGCCCATTGATATAGCCGATGCCCGCAGCATTGTGCCTTGTTCTACTAATGATGGCAGCAATTGTTTTTCGGAGGCAGACTGTACCACCGTTACGGTGCAAGGCGTAGTTACCAATGGTGGCGAGCTGGGACCCATTAGGTACATACAAGACGCTACCGGCGGCATAGGCATTTACAACCCCTCGGTAGCAAACAGTCTTTTGCCCGGGCAGTTGATAACCGTAACCGGGCAGTTGGTAGAATACAACTGCCTGTTAGAAATTGTTAACGAAACCGGTTTTTCCTATACCATAGATGGCACATCGGCAGTACCCAGCCCCATTGACCTTACCGCCGAAGAAGCCTTTACCGAAACCTACGAAGGGCAACTGGTGCGCATAGATGCCGTACAGTTTACCGGCGCAGGCGCTACTTTTAACGGCAACAACAATTACAATATCCAAGACGCATCGGGCAATACCTACCAAGTTAGAATCAATTCCAATTCTACCACCATTGTAGGCACACTCATTCCATCGGGCTTTTTAAACATAATTGGTATTATGAGCCAGTTTCAGGGCAGCTACCAGTTATTACCCCGCTTTTTTTCCGATTTTCAGATAGTAGGTAATGCACCGGTTTTTACCACCTCTATTAACCAAACCAACTTAGCCGCTACCTCTTTTACCCTTGAGTTTGAAACACTTAACAACGGCAACACCATAGTACACTACGGTTTAACCCCCGACCTTGAACTTGGAACCGTAACCGACCCCGATTTTACCACCAACCACAGCATTAACCTTACCGGCTTGCAGCCCGGTAGCATTTATTATATTCAGGTAGAAAGCGCTTCGCCCGGCGGCGAAATTTCTTACTCTGCCATAGTGCCCATGGCTACTGTTTCCTTGTCATCGGGCAGTATTAAAATTTATTTTAACCGACCGGTGGATACTTCTGTTTCAACGGGTACCAATGCCATTTACCTCAATCAATCATTACCCGATACACTAATAGCCTACCTTGACCGCGCTAAATATACCATTGATTTTTGCGCCTATACCATAGACAATGAAAACGGCATTATTGATGCCCTTATAGCCGCCCAAAACCGAGGCGTGCAAATACGTATAGTTGCCGATGCCGATTTAAACGCCACAAGTTATGCTTTAATGCCGGGCAGTAAGGTAAAACGCCCATCGGGGTTGCCGGGCATTATGCACAATAAATTTGTGGTAATTGATGCCAATTCACCCAACCCTAATGAGCCGGTTGTGTGGACAGGCAGCACCAATTTTACCGATAACCAAATTACCGTTGACCCCAACCATGTTATCATTTTTCAAGACCAAAGCCTTGCAAAAGGTTTTACCCTTGAATTTGAGGAAATGCACGGCGGCGTTTTCAGCTCCAATAAAACCGATAATACACCCAAAAAATACCTCATTGGCGGCATACCGGTAGATTCTTATTTTAGTCCTACCGACCCTATGAACTCCATCATTATTAACGCAGTAAACAGCGCCGATTACGATTTGTATTTCGGTATCTTATCGTTTACCCGCACCGATATTGCCAACGCCATCAGAAGCAAGGTTATTGGCGGCGCTTTTGTTGCCGGCATCATAGAATCGGTAGGCAGCCCCGAAGCACAAGAAGTATATCTTACCCTAAACGAAGACATGGGCAGCCAACTTATTATTGACAATACATCACCCATTTTTCACCACAAATATCTGATTGCCGACCCCAACCAGCCTAATTCGGTGCCCCGTGTATTAACCGGTTCGCACAACTGGAGCAGCTCTGCCGCTTTCCGAAACGATGAAAACACGGTTGTTGTTTATGATGCCACCATTGCCAATATATTTTATCAGGAGTTTGTAAAACGCTACATAGAGCTTGGAGGCACAGTGTTGGTAGATTCTATTGTGTTTGTAAACAATGTGCAATTACCCCCCGCATCTTTGGAGGTATTCCCCAATCCTACCGCACAATCTTTGTTTGTACACTACCACCGGCCCAATGTGCCTTATGATGCCGCCGCCCGCCGTGTGGTTATTATGAACAGCATGGGTCAAGTGGTAATAGACCAACTCCTGCCCGATGCTACCACACAACACCCCGCTATTAGCGTAAGCCATCTGCCTAATGGCATGTACTTTTTACAAATGGGTAGCAATGTGCAAAAATTTATGATAGCACACTAATTTTTCATTTCCCAACATCGGGATAACAGCCTTGCAGCCGCCGCTTATCCCGATGTTTCTTACTTAAACCACCATTTCATTATTTTACCTTTCAACTTAAAAAGTTATGCTCAAAAGATTACCCATTGCTGTTTTCTTGTTTGCACTTGTTGCTTTTACCAACACCGCGCTATATGCCCAGTGCAACGAACTGTTTTTTTCGGAGTACGTAGAAGGCAACTTCAATAACAAGGCTATGGAAATTTACAACCCCACCAACCAACCAATTGACCTATCGGGCTACCGCATTATCCGATGGTCAAACGGCAACAACATTTATGACCCCGTTGCATCGGTACAATTATCGGGCACTATAGGAGCAAAAGATGTAGTGGTAGTGGTTATAGACAAACAAGACTGCACCCTTGCCGCTGCCGATACCTGCGTTTTTCAGGAACTGAAAAACAAAGCCGATTTGTTTGTTTGCCCTGTTTATGAAGTATGCAACGCATTATACCACAACGGAAACGATGCCATGTCGTTAAACAAAAATGATGGCGTTTCTACCCAGTTTGGCGCTACAGGCACCTTTGTAGATATTTTTGGGCTTATAGGAGAAGACCCCGGTCAGTCATGGACTAACACGGCTCCCTACACCCAATCGGCAGGCGGAGCTTACTGGACTCGCGACAAAACCCTTATCCGCAAAAACGGCATTGCCGCCGGCGTTACTACCAATCCGGGCATACCCTATACCGGAGCATGGAATCCTACTGCTCAGTGGGATACCCTCTCCCGAAACACCTTTACCCACCTTGGCTGGCACTCTTGCCAGTGTGGCGATGCCCCCAACAGTGTACCCGCCATAGTAAGCAACAAAGTGAGCATTTACCCCAATCCGGCAAAAGATGTACTGCACCTGCAATGCACACAGGCAGTAATTGCATCGGTAGAAATTTACAACCTATTGGGCGAGCTGGTTTTAACCGAAAAAGTAGCACAACAACAAACCACCATTAGTTTACAGGGCTGGGTTTCGGGCGCTTATTTCGTAAAAACCACTTTTAACGACCATACTGTTTCTTACGACAAACTGCTCATTCACTAATACCGCCTATCGGGTTTTTATTTCATCTAACTTGTTTTTACTCCAAAAGGCATGTAGCATCTTTCAGCAGGATAGTTTACATGCCTTTTTTCATTACATTTTTACCTTTGTACTACCTCCACCACCATTGATTATTCCAAACCTTACCCGTTTATGCCAAAATTATTACCCATTTTACTGTTGCTGTTTTTTAGCAGCGGCGCTATTTTTGCACAAAAAGCTACCCTAAAAGGAACGGTAAAAGATGCCGTAAGCGGCGAAACCCTCATTCAGGCAAACGTAAAAGCCGGCGAAACCGGCACCGTAACCGATTTTGACGGGCAGTATCAAATGGAACTAACGCCGGGCAAATACGAAATTACGGTTTCTTATATAGGCTACAAGCCGCAAACCTTGCGCGCCAACATTTCGGGCGGCAACAACATTGTTAATTTCAATTTAGAAGAAGACAATGTAATGATACAGGAAATAAACATAGTAGCCGATGTAGCCCGAAGCCGTGAAACACCGGTGGCATTTAGTACCATACCGCTCCAAAAAATTAAAGAAGAACTAAGTGTGTTAGACCTGCCTATGGTGCTAAACTCTACTCCCGGCGTATATGCCACACAGCAAGGCGGCGGCGATGGCGATGCCCGCATTACCATACGCGGTTTTAACCAGCGCAACATAGCCATAATGATAGACGGCGTACCGGTAAACGATATGGAAAACGGCTGGGTGTATTGGTCAAACTGGTCGGGGCTTAGCGAAGTTGCCCGAAATATACAAGTACAACGCGGTTTAGGCGCATCAAAACTTGCACTGCCCTCCGTAGGCGGCACCATAAACATACTCACTGCCGGCATAGAAAGCAAACGCCGGTTTAGCGTTCAGCAAGATTTTGGCATGTACGGCTTTTACAAAACTACGCTATCTGCAACCAGTGGCAGGCTAAAAGGCGGGTGGGGCTTGAGTTTTACCGCCTCTTACCGGCAAAATGGCGGCTGGGCAGAGAGCACCTGGGGCAAAGCTTGGTTCTATTTTGGTAGAATAGATAAACAAATAGGCAACCACACCATAAGCCTATCGGCAGTAGGAGCGCCGCAAGAACACGCCCAACGAACCTTTAAACAACCCATTGCCCGATTTAGCAAAGATGTAGCCGCTAACCTTGGGGTGGACACCGCAGCCTTGGTTAGTACGCAACAATGGGATAAAGGAATACAGTTTAACAACCACTGGGGCTACCTAAACCGTTGGACACTTAATGGCGAAGACACCGTTTTTCAGGGTAGAGTACAACAAACCGAAAGGCTGAACTACTACCACAAACCCCAAATAACGCTCAAAGATTTTTGGGTGGTAAACAAAAAACTCAGCATTTCCAATATCCTGTATGCCTCGTTTGGCAATGGCGGCGGCACATCTAATGCCGGCAGCACTTTTCCGTTAGATGCTAATGGGCAAATTAATTACCAAAGCGTGTTTAATACACAGTCTAACTTTGAATCGGCAAGCCGCATTATCCGCAGCAGCGTAAACAACCATCGCTGGTATGGTTTGCTCTCCACCTTTGACTACAACCCCTCTAACAGGCTAAACTTATCGGGCGGTATAGACCTCAGAACTTATACCGGCGAGCATTACCGCACTGTTGATGACCTATTGGGCGGCAAGTTTTTTATTGACAACGATACACAAGGCAGAAACCTGCACGAACCCATTGGCGAGCAAAAAGTGGTTGGCGATAAGGTAGATTTATACTACGATGGCATAGTGAACTGGGGCGGCGGCTTTGTGCAGGCAGAATATAAAACAAGCGCATTGAGCGCTTTTGTAAACCTGACAAGCGCAATAACCGCCTATAAACGCCGCGATTATTTCTTGCCCAAAGATGTAGTATTGCCCGATACTACCGTACTGCAAGCCGTAACTTATTACCAACCATTTATTTACAACGGCGATACCATAACCACCAACTCGCCAAATGTTCGTTTTTCGGAAACCGAAAACGTGGTTATACCCGGTTATACCGTAAAAGCCGGGTTAAATTACAACCTCACCGAAAAACAAAACGTGTATGTTAATGCCGGTTACATAGACAAAGCGCCCCCTTTTGACAATGTGTTTAACCGAAATAATAAAAGATACGGCAACATAGTAAAAGAGCGCATTACCGCAGCCGAACTGGGGTATGGCTTTAAGAGCAGAGCATTCTCGGCAAATTTGAATGCCTACTATACCGTATGGCTCAACCGTCCACTGCTTGCTAATTTTAGAAACGAAGATGACGAGGTAATACAGCTGAACGTAGAGGGTATCAGAGCCCACCACCGTGGCGTAGAGCTCGATTTTGCCTATATAGCTATACCCAATCTGCTAAAATTTGAAGGATTGGTTTCTGTTGGCGATTGGATATGGAAAACCGGCAGCGATGCCATTTTAAAAAGCGAAGATGCTACCATAGAAGCGCCATTTAGCGCTAATGGGGTTCATGTAGGCGATGCCGCCCAAATACAATACGGCTTATCGGCAAGGGTAGAACCGGTTAAAAACCTTTATACTACCATTAAGTGGACTTATTTCGGGAAAAACTATGCCGATTTTGCGCCCGACCAGCTCACCGGCGCTGATCAGGATAGGGAATCATGGAAAATGCCCAACTATTACCTGTTTGATGTTCATGCAGGCTACAACTTCAAAATAGGTAAACTGCGTTACAGAGCTTCGCTCAGTCTGTTAAATGCCTTAAACAATGCCTATATATCTGATGCAAGTACACGCTTAGGCTTTGAACCCAATCAGATTGAAGTGTTTTTTGGGCAAGGCATCAGACTTTCCGGCTCCTTAGGTGTTACTTTTTAAAAAACATGCGTTATCTTAGCGTTTATTTGTGGTGGTGATGTATATAGGCGCTGCAAATAACCGCTAAGTTCAATTTTACCCTAATCTGCAAAACTTACCCTAATGAACAAATCGCCGAAAGACCAAATTAACGAAGCCGCTATGCACCTTCCACAGCAGATGATAGTAATAGAAAGCGGAATTGACCCCCAAATTCTTAAAGAATACTTTGAGCAAGCCACGTTGATTGCAGAGGCTAATGATTTGGAAGAAAAACAATTCCATGTTGATTTATTTGAGGAAGCCCTTTTTGATACGGAGGTTAATGAAAAGGGTAAGCAAATCATGCTTATTAACCTTGCGCAGGTGGGTAGCATTGAAGCCTATAGGGTAATAGAAAAATTTGTCAACACCACTTCAGACGAAAACCTCAAAAAATGGGCGCTGCTTGCCTTGCAAGAGTGTAGAATGAGCGTAGAAAGTGAACTAACAGACGAAACACAGGGCTATATTTTATCGGGTTTGGGCGGAAAAAGCAACAAGCTCCGATATTTCTTTGCTGTTGCAGCCTATAAAGATACCCAACTATCGCCTTATCAGCATCAATTAGTGGAGCTGGAACTCAAAAGCATTTGCATAAAGTATCAAGCCGAAATTGAAGAAGTGCGCTTTGCATCACAATATATTTCTTTTGTTTTGTTGGTTCCCTTAGAGGTGGCTGTTGGGCAAATTATTGAAGATACTATTGACCAATGCAATGAAATGGGCAATTTTTTAATGCCCAATTTCTTAGTTACCAATGTGCTTATTCCTACCGAAGAAATGATGGACGAGTTGGTGGACGATTTGCAAAACGATAGATTAGATAGCGCCGATGAAGAAGATACTGACTCAGCCCAATTGCCCGATAATTAATATTATTGCCCTATTTTTTTTAACATTTTTTAGGGTTTGTGAACTTTATACTTGACTATTTTGGTTATTACCCAAACCCTTGCCATTTTTACCCGTTTATCATTTATTATTCCTTAAAACGCACTTTAACACAGTTTTTTTATGGCGAAAATTTTAGTAATTGACGACGACAAAGCCATTAGAGATTCTATTAGAGACACACTCCAATATGAAGGTTATGATGTAGATGTGGCAGAAGACGGAGTGGCGGGTATGGTAAAAATTAAAACTTCTGCCTTTGATTTGGTTTTGAGCGATATTAGGATGCCCAAAATGGATGGTAAACAATTTTTGGAGCAAGCCCTAAAACTCAAGCCCGAATTGCCAATTATTATTTTATCTGCATTTGCCGATAATGAAGAGGCAGTAGAAATAGTAAAAAAAGGAGCTTTTGACTTCATAAGCAAACCCTTTAAAGACAGAAACAGATTACTCATAACAGTACGAAATGCCTTAGATAAGTCAAACTTAGTAGGGCAAACCATAGCCCTAAAACGCAAAGTTTTCAGGGTTCAAGAAATTGTAGGGAAATCTGCTGCCATACAAGATATAAATGATTTAATAGATAGGGTTGCAGAAACAGAATCGAGTGTGCTGATAACCGGCGAAAACGGAACCGGTAAAGAGTTGGTTGCCCGATGGATTCACGAAAAAAGCCGCCGCTGCAACGGACCTTTTGTGGCGGTAAATTGTGCCGCCATTTCGCCCGAACTGATAGAAAGCGAATTGTTTGGACATGAAAAGGGCGCTTTTACTAATGCCATCAGGCAGCATTTGGGTAAATTTGAACAAGCCAACGGCGGTACCTTATTCCTTGATGAAATAGGTGATATGAGCCCTTCTGCCCAAACAAAAGTGCTTCGCGCCTTGCAAGACAGGGCTATTACGCGTGTAGGGGGCAGTAAAGATATTGAAGTGAATGTGCGTTTTTTGGCAGCTACTAACCAAAACCTGCAAGATGCTGTTGCCGGCAATCTTTTCCGTTTAGACCTTTACCACCGCTTAAATACCATTAACATTCATGTTCCGGCGCTTAGAGAACGCAGAGAAGACATACCTATCCTTGCAGAATACTTTATAACTGAAATTTGCAATGACCAAAATCTGCCCCCAAAATCTTTTGAGCCGGAAGCAATTACCGCCCTCCAAAACCATAATTGGACAGGTAACGTGCGTGAATTGCGCAATATGGTAGAACGGCTCATTATTTTATCGGCAAATAAGGTGATTACCCTTGCCGATTTTGAAAAATATGTGTCGCGCCCATCTCTCTCTAACAACATTGCCCAATTTAGCGAAGAACTATTTGAACAGTTTGCTACGCTTTCCGATTTTAGAGACCATGCCGAAAAGTTGTTTATTGCCCACAAACTCAAAAAAAACAACGGCAATATCTCAAAAACCGCTGAGGAATTAGATATTCAACGAAGCCATCTTTACAATAAAATGGATAAATACAACCTAAAGTGAACCACTGCTCCTTAAACCGAGCAGTATTTTACAATAAACCAATTTGTTTATTTAAATTTACATTGGGCTTATCCGAACCGAATTTTTTATTGGCGCTATTGTAGTACTGTTATTTAGTGTAGGTGTGTTTTTGTTTAACTCGCCCACTTATACGGTAGTGTTTCTATTTGTGTTTATGTTTGGGCTGTATTTGGTTGCCCAAGCCATACAGTTTCTTAATGATTTGGTTGTAGAGCAATTTTCTGTCTTAAATAACCAGTTGCAACTTGAGCTGATAGTAGAACCCAGACGCAGGTTTAGTTTTAAGCGGCGCTATCCGCTAATTAAAGGCAAATACCTAAACCGGAGACTTATGATTAGCAGTAAAGAGGTAATGATAGCAGGTGTTGCGTATCCACAAACCGTAATTGTGGTAGATGTGCTGCACTATGGTAAAACGTTTACCATAGGCAGCGAAACCATTTACACCATTTTAAGTAAACTGTGGGGTAAAAATGATATTTCGCTCAATGACCCCTTGTTTGACCGCATGTTTTACCTTACCGCCAATGATGCCGCCTTTTTGCAAAAAGTACTTGACCCCGATATTAGGGATATTATGAAGGCAAATATGTTTTTGCAAGACGGTAAATTTACCCTTAATCAGGCACAACTCCGTTATGAAGAGCAAATTTCTGTTATGACGGTGAGCCGCCGCAAACGCATAGAAAAGATAATCTTGATAATGTATATGATGGCTAAAAAAATAGACCATTTAGGCGGATAGCCGCTTAAATTGCCTCAAAAGTAATGGTATGCGTATTGGTTATACCACTTGTTTGGTCGGTATCGGTATATTTGATTTTGAAAATTTTAGCTGTTAAGTCTAATAGCTGCCATATTTGCGTAATTCCACTGCTAACCAATGTAATGGTGGTTTCATCGGTATTAAAAGACCATGTTCCTGTGCGGGTTTGCGGGTCATTTGCCAAACACTTCAGTGCGCCTTCGTCTATGATGGCTGTTCCGTTGGTGTTAAAAGTGAAAATATTGTCGGTTTCGCAGGGTTCTAAGTTGGCAAACCAATCAGTAATACCCAAAATGGGTGGCGTTATTGTCCATGCCTGAATGCGCCAATTACTACCGGTTAGTAACTCGGTATTGGATTTTTCTATTTGGCAACCGCTCATGAGTGCAGCTAAAAAAGCAAAAACAAATAGTAAGCGAAGTTTCATGAAAAGTTAGTGTTTAGTGGATAATTTACTAATAACTAATAACTGATAACTAACAATTACATACTGATAGAACCTTTTCTGAAATCAGATTTACCAATAATAGCGTTAATGATAAAAGGTTTACCCTGTGCCAAACCCTGTTGGGCTTGGGTAAGGGCTTGGTTAAAGTTTTCAAGCGTAGCTACCCGCTTTCCGTTTGCTCCAAATGCTTGCCCTACCATTTCATAGTCGGAATAAGCCAAATTGGTGGCGGCGGTACTTTGCAAAATGTCTATTTGGTCTCGGGCTATTTGTGCCCAAGCAGCATCGTTGCCTATGACCGATATAACGGGCAGATGGTGGCGCACAAAAGTATCGTACTCCATAAGGCTGTAAGCGCTGCTGCCATCGCCCCAAATGATGTAAACTTCAGCATCGGGAAAACAAAGTTTAGCGCCTAAGGCAAACCCTGCACCCACACCCAAAGTGCCAAATGCGCCCGGGTCTAACCAAGATAGGGGTTTTGGAGGGCGTAGCGTGTAGGCGGCAGTGCCAACAAAATCGCCGCCATCGGCAATTAAGATGGCATTATCGGGCAGTTGGGTGTTCATAGACCTAAACAACTGTAAGGGGTTAATACCGTTGGCAAGGTTTTCTTGCGCCCGGAGGCTGATGTTTTCTTCTCGCTTGGCATCGCTATTGACAAGGGTTTGGAGCCATGCGGAAATATCGGGTTTAGTGGGTTGCAAACCGGCAAGGGCAATAAGGCATTCTTGCGGGTCGGCAAGTAAACCTATATCGGGTTTTTTGTTTTTGTTGAGGTCTTCCTTGCTTCGGTTTATGTTAATGTAAACGGCATCGCGGTTTAGGTGCTGTCCATAATCTAACCTAAAATCGCAGGGGACACCGGCTAAAATGATAAGGTCGGCTTGTCGGAGGGCTTCGCGGCGGTGATGCCTAAATTGAATAGGGCTGTTAGCGCCCAGCAGCCCGCGCGCCATGCCCGATAGGTAAACCGGTATGCCCAACTTGTGTACGGCAGCCGCTAATTGGGCGGCTTTTTGTGGAAACATAACCGCGCCACTGCCAATGAGCAGCAAAGGTTTTTGTGCTTTTTGCAATTGCCGTGCAAGTTGGCTAAGTTGTGAGCCGGAGTGGTGCGGGTATTGTATGGGCGGCTGCCGGTTGGTAAACTGTATGCTGTTTTTACCGGCAAAAACGCCTTCCACGTGTCGGTTTACATACCATTTAATAACGCGGTCTTTGAGGTTTCGGGGCGGCACATCGCTTTTGGCGCCGTACCATTCCCTTACCAATGATTCATCGTACAGCAAATCAATAGGACATTCTACAAACACCGGACCGGGCACGCCTGTTTGCGCTATGGCAAAGGCTTTTTGCAAGGTGGGCACTATGTCTTTTACCCTTTTTAACGAGGCAGCCCACTTTACATTGGGTTTCATGAGCGCCATTTGGTCAATATCTTGCAAAGAGCCTCTGCCTTTTAAAATAGTGGCAGCCGCACCGCCCAGCAGTACTAAGGGCGATTGGGCAAGCATAGCGTTTTTAACGGCGGTAATGGTATTGGTAAGCCCTGGTCCGGCGGTAACTGCCGCCACACCGGGCACTCCACTCAGCCTTGAAACGGCATCGGCGGCAAAAACGGCGTTTACCTCATGCCGGGTATCAATTACCCTGATGCCTGCTTTTTCGGCTTCAACAAATATGGGCGAAATATGCCCGCCACATAGGGTAAATAAAAATTTTACGCCTTGTTCTTTTAGTACCTTAGCTATAATTACTCCTCCGTTCATGCAAAAAAATGTGTGTTTGTAGAACAAAAAACACAAGCAGCCGCTGCGCTTGTGCTTAACGCATTTGGTTCATGCGCATTTTGCGACCTTTGTAGGTGCGCCCGTCAATAGAGCGCACCATTTGGTTGGCGTATTCTTTTTCAATTTCTATGGTGGTATGAATAGACCGCAAATCTATACGCCCCAATACGTCTTTTTTAAGACCACTCATATCTAAAATAAACTGGAGGAGACTGGCTTTGTAAAAACCGTCTTTTTGCCCGATGTTGAGAAACAAGGTAACATAGGTAGCGCCACCTGAAAAACTGCGCCCTTTGGTATCGCGCGTATCCCTGCCCTCGCCGCGGGGAGATTGTTTGCGGTCTTTGTTAGTGCGCGGTTCGGAGCGGAGGTTAAGGTCGGCAGCGTTTTCGTAGTATTTCAAAAACCTGTCGAACTCCATGGCGGCAAGGCGTTTAAGGATTTCTACCTTGCTCATGTGGGCAACTTTTTCTTCCAACATAGGCACGTAGGTTTCATAGTCGCCGTGGCTAATATCGGTTTGCAACATTCTGTCCATAAAATGGAAAAACTGTTTACGGCAAACGTCTTTACCGCTGGGTATTTCTAATTTGTGAAATGTTATCTTAATAAAGCGTTCTATATTGAGCAGTTTGTTTCTGTCTTTTGGGCTGCAAATAGACATACAAACGCCGGTTTTACCTGCTCTGCCGGTTCGTCCGCTGCGGTGGGTATAAACTTCGGGGTCATCGGGCAGTTCGTAGTTAATAACATGGGTAATGCCTTGCACGTCAATACCTCTTGCTGCCACATCGGTAGCAATGAGCAATTGAAGGGTTTTGTCTTTAAACTCGCCCATTACCTTATCGCGTTGGGCTTGGCTTAGGTCGCCATGAATAGCGTCCACGTCATACCCTTCGCGCACCAATTTGGAGGTAATTTCTTGCACATCGGCGCGGGTACGGGCAAAAATAAGGGCATACATACCCGGGTGAAAATCGATAAGGCGTTTTAGGGCTTCGTAACGGTCTTGTGATGATACAAGGTAAAACTGGTGGTCTATGTTGATATTTGCCGTATTTACCTTACCTATGGTAATTTCAATGGGTGTTTTCATAAACTGGCGACTCACCTGTTTTACCTCGGGGGGCATGGTGGCGCTGAACAGCCACATACAGTGGCGGTTGGGGGTATGTTTGAGCACAAACTCAATGTCTTCCTTAAAACCCATGTTGAGCATTTCATCGGCTTCGTCGAGCACAATGTAGTTAATGCTTTCCAAATTAATGGCTTGCCTTTCAATAAGGTCTATCAACCTGCCCGGTGTAGCAACTACTATTTGTGCGCCGGTTTTAAGGTCTTTAATTTGGTTGTAAATGGCTGCGCCGCCATATACGGCTACGGAGCGCATTTGTGGCATAAACTTGCTAAATTGCTCTAAATCTTTTACAATTTGCATACACAGCTCACGCGTGGGGCAAATAATAAGCGCCTGCGGATATTTTACATCGGTGGTTACTAATTGCAGCAAGGGTAAGCCAAAAGCGGCAGTTTTACCGGTTCCGGTTTGCGCCAGTCCTACCAAATCGCAATCGCCTTGTAATACAGCCGGTATGGTTTGTTCTTGTATGGGGGTGGGTTGGGTAAATCCTAAGGCTGTTACAGCCTTCATAAGCGGCTCGGTTAAGCCTAATTGTTCAAAAGTCATTACAGATTAGTTAATTTACCGCAAAGATACGATAAAAAACGGGCATTGCTTACTTATGGCAAAGATAGCGGTTTTTATGTTGTTATATCTTAACTACTTACCTTGTGTTTTGGTCTTAAATAAATTCCTTATTTCTTTGTGTTATTTGGGCAAAATCTTGTAAGTAGTTATATTTCAGTGCGCTGCACCTGTTATAAACGGGTTTACCTGCTTGCTACCAATAGGTTGGTGCGCTGCACCTTTTAAGGATAATGGTTAGCTCATTGCCATTGCCGATTTGGAAGAACTGAAAAAAGCCATTTTACAAAAGCATTTGCGAGGGAATTAAAAACTTAAAAAGTGGTTGCGGCATGATAGCATCATCAGATATATCGCCCTTTTCAGGGTTTGGTTTTGTGGTATCGGCAT
>DDVC01000198.1 GCA_002345145.1 Bacteroidetes bacterium UBA2322 | reverse complement strand
CGTTTTTATTCGGTTTTTCTACCATCTTTTTTGCCTAATTAGACTTCGCCGGAGTTTCCAAGCGCAGTTAGAACACCTGCTAAAACATACTATGCAGCCTTCTACACAGTATTGTAGCAAATACTCATTGCATACACATAGTAACAAGCGCCAATGCTTTCAAGTTCGGTTCATAGTTTGACATACGAAATGACCTAATCGGGGTATTCATTTTTCGTGTATATTCCGTATTTTACGGAATACATGCTAATGGCAAAACTACTGAAAAACAAAAGAGTTTGCAGACTATTCCGTAAAAATTTTAAGAGTTAGGGACTAAAAACGCTGGCAGGGATTTGCAGGCAATTAAAACCGCTACCCCTCTTTAAACGATGTAGCCACCTGTTTCAAGGTTTCGCGGTATTTTTCGCGGTTTTTATCCCATACCCATTGCACCAGTACATAAACCCGGTCTGTTCCCTGCACAAAAACCAATTGGTAGTAAATGCGCTCTTCAATATCGCCCCTGCCCACATTACCGGTATAAATGCCCATGTAAGCCGGTTTACCATCTATGGTCAGGGTGGCAGTATCTATCAACTGCGGTTTTTGGGCTATGGCGAGCAGGTTGGTAATTTCGGTTTGTGCCACACTGCGGTAATCGGGGGCAAGCGTATCATAAGCTATGGCATACACGTTTCTAAAATAATTGGCATACTGTATGGGGGCTTCATCGTGCAGTTTGCGTTGGGTTTCGGGCTTTAAAAAAGGCGGAAAACTAAGGGTAAAACTGCGTTTACCATCATAAGTAGTAGCTTGGGCGGTTGTCCACTCATAGCCGTAGGAGCAGGCAGCAACCAACAAAACCAAAAAGAACAAAACAACCCCAAAATGTTTAAAAGATAACATGCTTTTTTGTGTATTTGTAAAAATGACTTGTGCATGACAATGTTGCAAAAGTCTTGTAAATAAAGCGTTTGGTTAGGTTATAGCGGGTAAAAGCGCTGCAAGGGTAGGGTAGGGGGGTAAAACTGGCGCAAAATTTGGTGTGCATTTATATACAAGCCGCCCGTGTTTGGGGTTCGTTGGTTTAAGGTTGTTTCATTGGGGCATGGTTATATGCCAAACCCACTGTGGCAACACAAAAAAACGCCGGAGAACCTTATTCATTAACCGGAAAACAAACTATTATGCACACTAACAAAAGCGCCGGCTGCCGGTTTACCGCAACCGGATTATTGAACAAATTTTTTACCCTCCTTGTTGCACATAGCTATAAATTAGCCATGTTGCTCCTATTGGCAGGTGTTACACTTTCGGCGGTTGCACAAAACAGCCCACCCAATATAGACACGCTTACCTACTGCACCGGTCCTATGACCCCCGTGGTGCTGTGCAACAGCTATACCGACCCCAATGGAGACCCCGTTGCCGTAGTGGGCGGGCATACCACGTTTAATTGCAGTTTGGTGTTTTTAAACGATACCTGCGTGCGCTACACCCCGCTGCCGGGTTTTATGGGCACCGATATTGTTTACTTAGATATTTGCGACAACCAAAACCCTGCCGCTTGCTCGGTTTTTGTGTATTATGTGCATGTGGGTTGTTTGCCGCCCCTTGCCTATAACGACCAAGCGCTTATAACACCCGGCAACAACCTTACTTTTAACGGCGCTACCCAAAATCCTGCATCGGGCGCATTTAACTTCCCCGTTCTTCAAAACGATGACCCGCTTTGCCAAAATCGACCTGTTTCGGTGGCGGTGGTGTTGGTTCCGCCCGCAAACGGCACTTATGCCATTGCGCCCGGCGGCAGTGGCATCAACTACACGCCCAACCCGGGTTTTACCGGCGCCGATGCCATTACCTATGTTGCCTGCAATAACTGCCCGCTTTGCGATACGGCTACCGTTACCATTACCGTAGCGCCCACTGAGCCCCCCTGCAACCCCGATGTGTATATTTGCCTGCCGCCCGATACCGCCTTAGATTTTTGCCCCGAGTTTTGCAATATAGATGCCGCCAACATTGCCACCTATGACTATGCCGCCGTAAACGGAACGGTAAACCCGCCCACCGACGATGGCTGTTTTACCTACGTGCCCAATTTAGGTTTTACAGGCGAAGATATTGTAACCGTTACCGCCTGCGATACGGGCGGTAATTGCAGCACTGCTTTTGCTTATCTTACATTTACCAACAACTGCGGCGGCGAACCCATTTTTCCTACTGCCCAAAACGATGCCCAAACCACCTACACCAATACGCCGGTAGTGGTTCAGGCGCTCAGCAACGATGTTAGTCCCGATGGGCAAACACTCACCATAACATCGGTTAGCAGCCCGGCAAACGGCACAGCGGTAATAAGCCCCGATGGTTTATCGGTACAGTATTTCCCCAATTCGGGCTTTACCGGTGCCAACCAGTTTACCTATACTGTTTGCAATACGCAGGGCAATTGTGCCACCGCCACCATCACCATTACCGTAGTAGAGCCTTGCCAAAACCAACTCAGCACCTGCACCCAGCAGGGCGTGCCGGTGCAGTTTTGCGTATCGTTTTGCAATTTATCGGGCATGAGCGGCATCAGCATTACCGGCGCTACATCGGGTTACAATACCTCCATCAACCAGCTTTGGGGCAATTGTTTGGCTTATACGCCCCTGCCCGCTTTTACCGGCACCGATACCCTTACTGTTACCGCCTGTGCCGAATCGGGCTTGTGCGATGTGGCGCAGGTAATCATTGAGGTTGGCTGCATTGCCCCGCAAGCCAATACCGATAATGCCCAAACCCCGCAAAACACCTCCGTTTCTATACCCGTTACCAACAACGATACCGCCTTTTGTAATGCCTCGCCCGCCGGCACCGTAAGCCTTGCTACCCCGCCCGCCAATGGCTCTGCCACCGTAGATGCCAATGGCAGCATCAACTATTTTCCGAACCCCGATTTTACCGGTTCCGATGTGCTAACCTACACCCTCTGTACCGATTGCGCACCCGATGCCTGCACACAGGCGCAGGTTTTTATTACCGTAACCGCCGTTGTTACACCCCAATACGACGAATACATGGCGCAGCCCGATGTGGTGCAAACGCCCTTTAACACCGCTGTTACCATACCCGTACTGCAAAACGATTTAGGCGCAGATATTACCATTGTTTCTTACAGCCTTGCCGCCAACGGGGTAGTAGCTCCTAATCCCGATGGCACGTTTATCTACATTCCGCTAAACGGTTTTTCGGGGGTGGACTATTTCTTTTACCAAATTTGCAACACCGCCGGCGCTTGCCAGCAAACCATAGTAGCCGTTACCGTACTGCCCAATGCTTATCCTGCAATGCCGCCCATAGCGCATACCGATATGGCAGTAACACCAGCAGCCACACCCATAACCATAACCGTACTTGCCAACGACTCCGACCCGCAGGCGCTACCCCTTACCATTACCGCCACAACTGCCCCCACCGGCGGCGCTGTGGCGCTTAATCCCAACGGAACCATTACCTACACCCCAAACGCCGGTTTTACCGGTACCGACCTGTTTACCTACACCATTTGTAATACGCAAACACTTTGCAATACGGCTTCGGTATCGGTGGCGGTGGGCGGAGCGCCGGCTGCCAACCTGTCGCCTTTTGCCCAAAACGATTTTGCCGTTACGCCGCCGGGTACAACGGTAAACATTCCCCTTTTAGAAAACGATACCGAACCCAACGGACAACCCCTTGCGGCTACCGTTATTTCTAACCCCATGAATGGCACCGTATCGGCTAATCCGGCAACGGGCATTGCCACCTACACCCCCAATGCCGGTTTTGAAGGAGTGGACTATTTTACCTACATGGCTTGCAACAATGGCTTGCCCGTGCTGTGCGATACCGCTTATGTATCGGTAACGGTAGGCAGCGGAAACGTGCCGCCCATAGCACAAGACGATACCGCCTTTGGTTTGGAAAATGCCACCGTGCATATTTTAGTGATTATTAACGACAGCGATGCCAACGACCCACTGGCAGATTTGGTCATCAGCGCCATTCCCACGCCCCCGCAAAACGGAACCGTTACCATAAACAGCTTACAGGTTATTTACCAACCCAACCCGGGCTTTACCGGCGCCGACCAGTTTACCTATTTGCTTTGCGACCCAATGGGTGCTTGCGATGAGGCTACCGTTATTGTTATCATTAACCCCGCTGTGGCTGCTAATCCCGATGCGGCTACTACCCCGCAAAACAACCCCGTTACCATTAACGTATTAACCAACGACCAAGGGGTAAACATAGGCATCAGCAACCTTACCCAACCCGCCAACGGCTCTGCCACCGCCTTGCCCGATGGTAACATAACCTACACGCCCAATACAGACTTTACCGGTACCGACCAGTTTACCTATACCATTTGCGATAACATGGCTAATTGCAGCCAAACCACCGTAACCATAACCGTTTTGCCCGATGTGCCGCAACTGCCCCCCATTGCCCAAAATGATACGGCAATTACGGAGGTAGATATGCCGCTTTATCTGAACATTTTACTCAACGACTCCGACCCGCAAGGGCTACCCCTTGCTATTTCCAATGTAGTACAGCCGCCAAATGGTACGGCAATTTGGATGGCAGATGGCAATATCGATTACGTTCCCAACCCGGGTTTTACCGGTACCGACCAGTTTAGCTACACTGTTTGTAACGAAGTAGGTTTATGTGCCGATGCACTGGTTATGATTACCGTTTTAGCCGATACTACGCCTGTAGCGCCGGCGGCGGTAAGCGATACCGTACAAACAAACCTTGCTACGCCGGTAATCATTGCCGTACTGAACAACGATGTTTACCTGCCCTCTGGCGCTGTGGTAACCCTTAGTTTGCAAAATGCACCCCAAAACGGCACAGCAACCCTAAACCCCGATAATACCTTTACCTACACACCCAATCCAAGTTTTACCGGTGCTGATTGGTTTGTTTATACGCTCCAAACATCGGGAGGTACCGCCACCGCCACCGTTTTCATTACCATTACCAACCCCATTACGCCCCCCGAAGATTGCCCTGTAATGGTGGCGCAAGGTTTTTCGCCCAATGGCGATGGCACTAATGAAACCTTCCTGATAGCCGGAATTGATGAGCCTTGCTTTGATAATCTGAGCATCAGCCTCACCATTTTTAACCGTTGGGGCGATGTTATGTACGCCATACCCAACTACCGAAACTCCTTTGCATGGAACGGCGAGTGGCAGGGCAAAGGCAAACAAGCTCCCGCAGGCACGTACTATTACACCATAGAATACCTAAACGCCAACCAAGAGGTGCAAAAACTAAGCGGTTTTATTGAACTCATGCGCTAACAACACAACTACTAACTCCTTTGAAATAGTGGTGCTTTTCATAATAGTTTGTATAGCCTCTCTTTGCCCTTAGCAAGAGGGGCTTTTTTATGCCTAAAACCGCCTGTGTGGGGGTTTGGGGCAGGAGTTAATTTGCTGTTTAATTATAAGGAGGGAGCATACAACGGCAAACCCCATGCCCAGTAGATTATTCGCTTTCCAAAAGCAGCACATACTGCTTAATGCGCTCATTGTAGGCATTTATTTTTTGTTTGTTTTTTTTAACGGTAGCCTGCTCTGCATTTTCAATGCCGCCAAAGTAAAAAGCCTGAAACAGGGCAAAACCGGTGGTAAAACCGGTAACATAAAACCCCTGCCAAAAATGATACACCCCAAAAGCCAGAAAACCGGCTTGCAAACCGGCGCTGAGTACGCCCTGCCCCACGTTACCTCCGTAAATTTGCCCTATACCGGGCATAAAGGTAGATAAGCGGCGCGCCTTTTGCGGATTGCGCAGTCGGGGGTTTTTCATAAAAGCGTAGTATTCATTAGCCAAATGGGGAGGCAGGCGGCGTAGGACAAGGTACTGCTCCAAACAAGTTTTGGCTTCTGCCCATTTTTGCAATTCGTTTAGGGTAAGGATTTTTAAAAACAGCAATTGGTTGGTTTGTGCCGTATCGGGCGTGGTGTGTTCGTACTGTTTCAGTTCCAGCTCGGCTTCTTTAAACAAGCCGGCAAGGTAGGCATTCAGTACAGTCTCGTACTTTACCGCCGCCCGCAGCGTATCGGGCAGGGCAAAGGCATCGGTACGTTGCAGGGTTTCAAAAGATTTTTGGTAATTGCCCGTTAGTTTGCACGACTGGGCTTTTTTCAGCAGGGCATAGTTATACAACGTGCGGTTGGTATCGGCAAAAAAGGCGGCGCGCTCGTAGGCAATAACCGCATCGGCATACTTACCGGCGTTATACAAACTATCGGCATGGGCAAAAAAAGGTTGCACACCGGGCTGCGCTTTAATTGCCAAAGATGTTGCGAACAGGAATGTGCAAATCAAATAAAATGCGTTGGTCAATTTCATAGTACTGTTCTTGGCGGGTAAGGTGAACGCTAAGGGCGCTGCCCCATATATTTCCGATGTAAAACACCGAAAACAAACCGGTGTAAAAAATGCTGAATCCATTGTTAATGCCTCGTTTGCGTATGTTTTCGTAAGCCTGCGCACCCAATAAGGCAACGGGTAAAAAGGCGGCAATACCCTGCTTAGGTTTACCGGCATACACTTTGCCCAAACCGGGCACCACTGCCGATAGCATACCGGCTACTGCCGGCGATTTTTGTTTCACCTTCTTCAGTTTTGCATAGGCAAGCAGCAGGTTTTGCTCTTCCTGTTGCAGTTGGTAATAGGGCGATGGAAATTGGGCGGAAAGTTGGTCAAATTGGGCAAAATTTCGCTGCAAAAGCGCATTGCCCGATAGCTGTAAGCGCCGAAGTTGGTGCAATAAAGAATCTTGGGGCGAAAAATAAACATCGGTTAAAATGCCCGATGCCACAGCAGGCAACCCCAAATAAGAGAGGTTATAGGCGGCATAAAATCGGGAAGCATAAAAATGGGTTGATTTGCCCGAAACTTGCAGGAGCTGCTCGGCGCCGGGCAGCAGTTGTTTAAGTTGGTACAATGCCATGCCGCGCAGGTAGTGCAGCGAGTCGGCTTGTGGTGTAGGCAGTTGGCTGCCCACAGTGGTATCCAATCGGGCAAATACGGTGGCGGCATCATCGGTAAGTTGGACATTGAGCAGGTACAGCCCAAAGTCCATTTCTTGCCTAAAAAGCGAGTCGGCAGGCATTATTGGCGCATTTTGGGCAATCAAGCCCAAGGGCAACCACACCGGCAAAAAACACCGGAGCAGGCTTGCTATAAATGCGGAGCAACGGCGTTTAATGGTGTGCATGACCGGTTTTAATGCGGTACTGAGCCGGCACATCGGTAAAACGTCCGGTTTTGGGGTTAAGGGTAATGAGGTTAAGGTCTAAGGCGCTAATGCGGTTGCAGCGCAGCAGGCGGTCGGCAGTAATAAAAACGCCCTTCACCCAGCCAAACTCCCTAATAGCCTCTTTGCTAAAATTGGAGCACGACAGCCCGTACAAACACTGTTTGTTAAGTTGGGTAGATATGGCGTTTTGGTAAAGGTACATGCTGCCGGTAAGCGCCAGCGCCAGCGGGTTATAACGCGCAAAAGCCGATTGACTGCGGGTTTGCAACATTTTTTTATGATTGCCCGATGAAGTAGGGGAGGGTTTAGCTCCCAATGTGGCAGCTTGGAGCAGGGTAATATCTGCCTGTTTGTTTTGAGCGGGTAAGGCAAACGCCAACAAAAGGTGCAGGCAAATTGCCGTAAAAAATAAGGTTAAGGTTTTACGCATAAGGTAGCAGTCTGTAAAATCGGTTCTTTGGGGTGGGTGGTTACAAAAAATGCGGCGAGGCGCTAATAAAATCTCATCAATAAAAAAGGGTAACTATTGCCCTCTGTTTCAGTCTTTACTAAATTCTTTGTGATAACCACAAAGGTAACTACTTAGGTACTGCCCACCTGCAAGTTCATAGCATATTTACAAGCTAATTGGTAAGATTTCCGGCAACAATTGGCACACGGATAACACGGATGCGGCTGATTTGCACAGATTTTTTAAAAATAGCAACTACTAATACCCCCTCTTTTTTCTTTGCGCCTTTGCGTCTTTGCGTGAAATCTTACCAATTTAGTCTGCAAATACCCCCATAAATTTGAATTGCAAATAGTACCTAAGTAGTTACCAACAAAGAACACAAAGGTTAGCGCAAAGGTCGCAAAGTCTTTGGTTCGCTGCGTAAAAAGTTACCAATTAGTCTGCAAACACGCCTAAATTTGCATGATAGGCAGTAGCTAAGTACATACAAATACCGGCTCTTTTTTCTTTGCGCCTTTGCGTGAAATAAAATCGGAATAGTAATTAGCACTAACCACTAACCACTAATTTGCGTCTTTGCGAGCAATAAAATAGTACCAATTGATAGGCAGAAGCTAATTAGGTACAAAAAAAACATTACCTTATGAGGGTAACATTACCCTGAAACAGCGCCACTTGTCCGTTTTTGAGGGTAACACTGCCGTAATACACATACACACCCATTTCGCAGTCAGCGCCTTCATAAGCGCCGTTCCAGGGTTGGTTGAGTGCATTGCTGTAAAAAACCTGTTGCCCCCAGCGGTTATACACAAACAGTTGGAGGGCTATTATATTATCGGGTGGGGTAATAATCATAAACCGGTCGTTCACCCCATCGGCATTGGGCGAAAAAGCAGAAGGAATGGCAAACGGGGCAACCGGTTCTTCTGTTACGGCTACTGTGGCGCTGCCTTTGCAGCCTTGGGCGTTGGTAACGGTAAGGCTGTAAGCGCCGGCAGCATTTACCGTAATAGCCGGCTGTATGGCTCCGTTGCTCCATATATAGGCGGCATACGCTGTATCGGCTTGCAGGGTAGTAGTTTGTCCGGTAAGAAAGGTAAGATTGCCGGTAATGGCAGGCTGCGGCAAACTATAAAGCGAAACCGTAGCCGAAGCCGTAGCGCTTGCCGTGCAACCGTTTTGCGCATCGGTAACCGTAACGCTGTAAGCGCCGGGTTCCGAAACCGAAATTTGCGGCTGTGTGCTGCCGTTGTTCCAAAGGTAAGACGTATAACTGCCCGAAGAGGTGGCAAGCGTTCCCGATTCGCCGGGGCAAAAAGCAATATCTGCCACGCTTACTTGTGCGCTTGCAGTGTTTACGGTAACCGTAACCGATTTTTGGTCGGCACAGCCCAAGTCATTGCTTACAAATACGGTGTAAGTGGTGGTTTGGGTGGGCGTGGCTACGGGGTTGGGTATATTGGGGTTATCCAATCCGTCAAACGGAAACCATAAGTAAATGGTGCCGTCGGTGGCATCGGCAACCAATTGGGCAGACTCGCCAAGGCAAATGGCAACATCGGGGCTAACGGAGGCTTGCAGGGTATTGGTTACAAACACGGTTACTTGGTCGGTATCTTGGCAGTTTACCGCCGGATTGATTACGGTAAGCGTGTAAGTGGTAGTTTGGGTAGGGCTGGCAATGGGGTTAAGGATATTGGGGTTGCTGAGCCCGGTAGCAGGCGACCACTGGTAAACCGACCCGCCAAAAGCGTTGCCCACCAACTCTACACTGGTGCCGTTGCATATAAATATATCTGTACCGGCAGCGGCTGCGTTAGCCTGTGCCAGCACAACGGCACAGTTGGTTACATTAAACTGAAAATCGCGCAGGTTGGTGCTGAGCAAAACCCCGTTGCGGTATTCACTCACACAAACACCCACCACATATTGCCCTATTTGGTTGGGCGAAGCAGTAAGCAAGCCGGTTACAGGGTCAATATTGATGATGGGCGTACCGCCCAACTGGTTGCTGGCATTATATGGGGCAAGCCACGAGATAGGTGTGTACGGAGGTGTAGAAGCAATGGTGGGTTGTGGGTCAATGGTATTTGCTCCCGATAGTGGTTCGCAAATGGTATATACCAATGAATCGCCATCGGCATCGGTAGCGCTGTGGTCAAACACTAATGGGCTGTTGGCACAAATGGCAATGGGCGGAAAATTGGTAAAAACCGGCGAGTTGTTGTTGCAAGGACCCAGTGCAGACTGTGGCACGTTTGCCACATAAGTAGAGCCGGTGCTACCCGGATTTACAATGTTTACAATGGTATTATTGCGGCAGCAACGTTGGTAAACTATGCGGTAGCCTCCGGTAATGGGCGGCAGGGTAGCCGTAGTTTGGTAAAATCCTTCTTCTACACAAACGTTAGGCACGGTTTCTATGCACAAACCATCGGTAGTAATGGGCAGTTGGGTAACTACCGGATTAAACAGGCTGATATTTTGCACCACCGCTCCCGATGAGTTAAAAATGGTAATATATGCCGGATTGTCAAAAGCAGCGCCCGAAGAAAAACAATCGCGGTAAATGGTAAGGTTAATGCGGAATAGGTTGTTGCCCAAACATTCATAGGTAAGTTCGCCACCCACCAAGTGAGCGGCATTAACCGGCAGCATACCGCCTGCAAGCAAACAAAAGCCCATTAGTAGGCAATAAAAGGAGTAAAAATGTGTTCTCATAGTCTTTGGCAATTTACTTACATCTGCTGTGGAATGTATATTGTTACAAAGCTAACCCTTTTGTAATTGCGGCGGTATTTTTTTGGTAAATTATTACCAAAAAACAACTCAACTGACCCTATTTTTCGGCTCAAAATCTAACATCGGGGAGGAGGAGTGAAACATCGTTCTAAGATTTAGTTCTTTACCCTAACTTTGTGTGCCTGAACCCTCCAACATTTTGATAACACTTTTTGCGCCTTAAAACTGTTTATACAAGTAATTACACTAACTAAGCGCCGGTAAAGATACAAAAATGGTAAAAGCACCTATGACCTTATCCGAAGCAAAAATTAAGTTTATTCAAGCATGGGGTATGCTTGGCACCAAGTGGGGCATTAACCGCACTATGGCACAAGTACATGCCTTGCTGCTCATTACGCCACAGTCGCTTTGTGCCGATGATATTATGGAGGCGTTAAACATTTCGAGGGGCAACGCCAATATGAATCTTCGGGCGCTTATAGACTGGGGACTTATACAAAAGGAGCACAAAATGGGTGAAAGGAAGGAGTATTTTTTTGCCGAAAAAGATATATGGAAAGCCGCCCGACAAATTATTATTGAGCGCAAACGCAGAGAATTAGAGCCCATTAAAACCATTTTAGCCGAATTGAGCAATGTGGAAGACGATACAGAAGAGGCTATTGCCTTTAAAGAAGCCATTACCGAACTAACCGATTTTACCGAAACAGCAGATAAAGCCCTTGACCGCGTAATAAAAACAGACAAGGACTGGGTTTTAAACTCACTGATAAAAATGCTGGGCTAATGAACACCAATCCGCCCGATAACCTTATTCTTTTTGATGGCGTTTGTAACTTGTGCAGCGCAAGTGTACAGTTTATTATAGAACGCGACAAAAAAGGCGTGTTCACCTTTGCCTCACTCCAATCCGACATAGGGAAGCGCTACCTCAGCCAAGCCGGTTTGCCCGATGAGGAGTTAAATACCTTTTTATTGGTAGAGAAGGGTAAAATTTACACACGGTCTGATGCGGCGCTGCGCATTGTTCGTTCTTTTGGTTGGCAATGGAAATGGTTATACGGTTTTACCATAGCGCCGCGTTTTATACGCAATGGCGTGTATAACTTCATAGCTCAAAACCGATACCGTTGGTTTGGTAAAAAAGCTGCCTGTTGGCTGCCTACACCGGAGCTTAAAAGCCGTTTTATAGCGTAAATTTGCTTTTTACCAAAAGTAAAAGGGGCAGTTTGAGTAAATTTTTAAACTGTTATATCTGCGTTCACAGAAGGATAACCTTACGGCTCAAACCTATTGCTAATGGGCGCGTAGGGGTAAAAACAAGAGCAAAATGAGTTGTGTTTATACCATGTTTGTAGCAAACTAAAACAACCTAAAACCCAGTTGCAGGCTCAGATATCTTGCTCTCTCGCCATATTCACGTGGGTTGGCTATTCCTGTACCACCTCCATACCTGCCCTCAAGTAAAATTTTATTAAACTGAAAGCCCAAACCTGCCATATAACCAAATTCATAGCGCTGCTGATATTGTAGCGCTACCGTTTGGGTGTTAAAAGGGGAATTATACTGCCCAACGGTCATTTCAGTTTGCCGGTTAAGGGCAAACCCATTAAAAAATCCCGCACTTACAAACATCCTCGAATGCCTGGTAAAATTGGCTCTATAGCGAAGCAAATGGCAGAGGCGCAAAGTAGAGATGTTGAAACTGGCTTTCTGTTCATAACTGGAGGATTTGTAATAGGAGGTAGTTTTGATATTCCACACAGCCAACTCATTATACACTGAAAAATTCTTGCGTGTTCTATTCAGTCCAAGCTCAATAAAAGCTCCGGCAGTATATTGGTAACTATTTTTAATGTCAGCTTTTGCCAAATTATAAAGGGTGCCAAAAGTGGAGAGGTAGTAGGAATCGTCTTTTGAAAATGACAACGAGGTAACTGCCATACCGGCAAATATACCTATTTGTTTAGGATGGGGTGGCAGTTTGGCTTTGTGCTGCGGGTTTTGTTTTGTACACTTATAATAATTTGTGAAGAGACTGTAGAGGTTGTTAAATTCATATTTTGTATATACCAATAGTTGGTCTATGTTTTTACAATCAATAAGGTAATCTTTAAGCTGATACTTATAGGCATTGTTTTCTTCCATTGTTATAGCTTCTTTGTCATCAGTAAAATATGCCTTATAGCTGAGCAGTTGTAAGGCTTGGGGTGTTTTAATGTAAAACTGCGAAACCTTCCTTTGGTCAATATAAACATACAAGCTTTTTTCGCCCCCAAAAAGCTGCCACAGAAAAACGGAATCGGTTTCGTAATTATGTATAGGATTATTTTCAAGTTCGTTGATATTGGTGGGGCTTGTTTCACGTTTTACCACTGCACTTTCGTATATGCGGTTATAAGCCTCAAATCCGGCTATTGTTTGTGGGGTATGAGCAACAGGTTCTTCATCGGGTTGTGTTTTAAACAAAATTTGTGCTGGACAATAATTGATGTTTTTTATG
>DDVC01000063.1 GCA_002345145.1 Bacteroidetes bacterium UBA2322 | reverse complement strand
CTCTATGTATGGCACTCATGTTGACTTTTGGCAAGATTTTAATGCCTGCCCTGCCACTGCCAATACCACTAATCTTCCTGATTTGGTGAATGAAGGCTCTACGGTGGAGCACATTACCTATGCACCCTGTGCACAAAATACAGCAGTTGAATTACTGAAAGTAACCAACGGTGGGCATACATGGCCTGGCGCTACCGGCACATCGGGCATAGGTAATACTAATCAGGACATTAGCGCAAGCGCCGAAATATGGTTTTTTTTCAGTCGGTTTGTCAACCCTATTGTTACCGGTTTACAACCTTTGCAAACACTGCACCAAGAAAACCGCCTGCACATTTACCCCAATCCGGCAAGCCGATACATAGTAGTTCGGGGCAATGAGTTTGCTGCATACAACATATTAAATGCTATGGGCAAACCTGTAATGCAAGGCACACTAAACCCAATGGCTACACAAATAGACATTAGTGGTTTGGCGGCAGGTTTATATTTTTTGGAGGTAGAAAATCATAAAACACAGGTTTTTAACGTGTCGGGTATTGGGCGTTGATAAAGCGCCGGGGCTTTTGTGTATGCCATACCGGCAAGGGTAACAAAAGGGAAATGCAACAACAAACAAAATAAAGTAAAACCAATATCGGGTAAAGCGCCCGATATTTTTTACTTTTGCGTGATTTTTCCCTTAAAGCCCTAAAAATGAACACATCGCTAAAAACTGTACTAATTTATGATAATGCTGCAAACGAAAAAACAGGGCAGCATACCTATCCTACTGCCGACCAGCTCAATGCCCAACAGCGGTTGTTTATGGTGTGTGCCGGTATGGGCGATGATGTTCATGCAGCACAAGTTACCGATATTTTATACCAAAATTTTGCCGAGTCAATAGCCAAATCGGAAAAACTGCTTACCACCCGATTGGGGCAAATTCAGGTAAATGATACCCTGCGCCATGCCGAGCGCAAAATTCAAACATACATCAACCGGTTTCCCCGCCTAAAAGGTGTAGGGGGGGTACTGGCTCTGGCACACATTAATATTGATGGCAGCATTACCCTGGCATGGGTAGGCAACTGCCGTATTTACCACATCAGGAACGGTAAAATTATATACCAAACCGAAGACCATATAATAAACCTGATGCAAGACGGGAATATAACCACTCAACCCAGAGCCGTAAATGGTAACGAGCCTGCATGGGCAAGTGTTTCTACCATTACCAATATACAACCCAATGATATTTTACTGATTGCCACACCTGCAATAATAACCCAGTTGGGCGAAATTGCTATTGACCAACTCATTGTGCAACATCTAAACGCCGAAAACCTGCATAGAGGCGTTTTAGCCAAACTCCAAACCATAGCCCCTAACCCTGCCGAAGCACAAGGTCTTTTTACCCTGCAAATTGAAGACTCGGTACTTGCCAATACACGCCCCAATTTACAACAAGGCAACCAAAGCCTATCGTCCTATGCCGATATACTCAGCGCTGAACAAAACGCACAAGGTATGGGTATTAAGCGCAACCTCATTCTGCAAATTGGCATAGTGCTAACTGCCCTGCTCATCCTTGCCGGTGGTTCTTATCTGCTTTACCGCTACTTCCAAAATCAACCCGAACGCACTTTTAACAGACACCTTACAGAGGCACAAGCGCTGGCTGCCGAAGGCAACTACGAAGCAGCCATTAACAACCTCGAAAATGCCCTCAAAATACAGGAAGTGGAAGACCCCGAACTGCGCAGCACCGCCGGTTATATGCTACAACATATGCAGCAATCAGTATTGCTCCTCCAAGCCGATTCTTTGTTAAATGCCGGCGCTTATATGCAAGCCAAAGCTAACTACGAAAAAGCCTATAATATAGATACCGATAACACCGAAGTGCGCACCAAAGTGACCGAAGTTACCAAAATGTTTGACCTTGCAAAACGTACCCGATTGGTTAAAGCCGATAGCCTGCTCGCCGTTAAAGATTATACAAATGCCCGAAACCAGTTTTACGAAGCCTTGTTATACGACCAAACTAATAAACGCATCTTGGAAAAAATAAACCTTTGTAACGTAAAACTTAAAAAAGACACCATATCTCTTTTGCAGGCTGTTGAAAGAGCCGATGCCTATTTACAATCGTTGCAAGACACGTTAAAATAGCCGCTTTCGTCTAAAAAACCATACTATAATAGTAGCCAGTACAATAGATAACAATAATATCTCCAAAAAGGCATACGGATTATCTTGCCCCCATAGCGGAACATTCATTCCATAAAAACTTGCTACCAGCGTGGGTACCATTAGCACTATGGTTATAGATGTTAAGCGCTGCATAATGGTGTTCATATTGTTAGATATAATAGAAGCAAATGCCTCCATAGTGGCATTTAATATATTGGTATATATTTGCGACATTTCTTGTGCCTGATTCATATCAATCATAATATCGCCAAAAAAATCCGATTCCTCTTCACGGTCTTTAATGTTTAAAAAATCAGTGCGTTGCATGCGCAGCATCATCAGCTCGTTATCCCGTAGGGTAGTAACAAAATACACCAAACTCTTTTGCAAGCGCATCAGCTT
Organism: Bacteroidetes bacterium UBA2322; assembly: GCA_002345145.1. Taxonomy (GTDB): domain Bacteria; phylum Bacteroidota; class Bacteroidia; order Chitinophagales; family UBA2359; genus UBA2359. The sequence continues at coordinate 21,595 of DDVC01000063.1, read as the reverse complement.
AGATAACTCCTGATTTCTGATGGCGTTAAACAGTTCTTTTTCGTACAAGTTGCGCTGGTGGTTCATGTTTTTGAGGAAGTGCAAAAAGTAGTGTACGGTTCGCTCAAAAAATAACAACACAAAAAGACTGTGGTCTTTGGTATCAAAGCTCTTTACATCGGTTAGCAAAAAATGGTCCACCACTAAGTTTTTAAAAGCCGAAATGGTAACTATATAATCATCTACTTCTACAATACCAATAGGGGCAGTGAGGTAAAGAGCATCATAGCTGTTTTCAGTGTCTGTTTCATTTTTTATGGGTATGTTTACCACTATAAAACGCACCCCATCTTCCTGCTCATACCGCGAGCGTTCATCTATATCGAGCGAATCAATAAAAAAATCGGTAGAAATATCTAACTCTTCGCTAAGTTGTTTCAGCTCCTCGTGTGTGTATGGCGGATACACGTTAATCCAAGCGCCTTTTACCGGTTTACTTAGCTCTTTGAGTTGCCTGTTTTTGTCTTTTATGTAATACTTAATCATAGTGTTTAGTTGTTTAAATATACTTAAAAACCGGTAATAACATTTCTGCGGCGTTGCACACAGTTGGCTTTGCAAATGCGCTGCTGCCAACATCAAAACTCATTTTAGGCGTAAACTGAGCAAGGTTACGGCATAAATATCAGCGCAAAATCAATCCGTCAAAAACATGGGTGGCTGGTCCTTTAAGCCATATATCGGTAAAAAAAAGGTTTTGGTGATTGGTAAAGCTAACTTCTAAAGTTCCTCCTTTGGTAACTATGGGACAGGAAACGTTGCCTATTTTGTTTTGTTGTAGGGCATAAGCAATTCCCGATGCTACAACGCCCGTACCACACGAAAAAGTTTCATCTTCAACCCCTCTTTCATAAGTAGCCACTTGCAAGGCATTGGTTGTAGGCTCTACAAAATTTACATTAATTCCCTTCTCTTTGTAGGGGGGGCTGTATCTTATTTTAGCTCCTTCAACCGGTACGTTAATTTGCTCTATGCCGGCAGTAAAACAAACAAAATGAGGTGAGCCCGTATTGAGTACATAATTGCCCATAACCTGCTCTACTTTATTTACGGGCTGCATGAGCAACCAAATCCAGCCGTTGGACGCTATAACTGCTTCATGCGCTCCATCGGTTGCTAAAAACGATGTTCTGTCGGTTGTAAAAAAGCCAATTTTGTGGGCAAAAGCTACGGCGCAGCGTCCGCCATTACCACACATAGAGCCCTCGTGCCCATCTGCATTGTAATAAACCATTTCAAAATCATAACCTGTGGCGGGCTGCAATAAAATAACCCCATCTGCCCCCACACCAAAACGCCGGTGGCACCATTGCGCATATAAATCGGGTGCATACCGAGGTAATTGAGCAGAGCGGTTGTCAATCATGATAAAATCATTGCCGGTGCCATGGTATTTTGCAAAAGAAACAAACATGAGTACACAATAAAAGTAAGCCTAAAAAAAATAACCCAAACACGTAAAATAGCGATGTGGTACATTAACAAACAAACCGTAGCAAAGGCTCCCGATACGCAAAACCGGCGTAAAACAAGCCCAATGGCAAGCATCGGAAAATTTTAACGCTGTAAAGATACAGCTCAACTTGTTTGTTTGTTAGACTAATATCCGGTATCTTATGCCAAACGGTAAAAATAGTTGCCAATGGTTAATCTTAGACAGCCAAGTTTGGCATAACAGAAGTATTAAACATGGTTGTAAGTACACCCTGCCACATACTACACACACAAACTTAAAGAAAACAACAATCCTTTGCGTTTTTGCGAGCCTAACCTGTGTTTTAGTTACAAAATTAGGCTACATAGTGTATAGGGTAATAAGCCCCAACCCCCTTCTGCTCAAAAAATAATTAAAATTGCACGTGGGGGAACTAAAATTCAATAACTCGTGTTACCTTTGCAGCCTCAATGCGGGTGTGGCGAAATTGGTAGACGTACCAGACTTAGGATCTGGCGCCGTGAGGCATGGGGGTTCGAGTCCCTCCACCCGCACACTAAACTACTCGCAAAGTAGTTTTATTTTTACCCCCATTCATGTATAACTGAGTGGGGTTGTTTTATTTTAACCATTTACCCCTTTAAAACACAACCATGTCTGTTTCTTATATCGATATTGACAATGCCTCTTTTGAGCTCCAATTAACGCTCACCCCCGAAGAATACGCGAAAAAATTTAAAAAAAATGTAAATAATTTTGCCCAAGGAGTAGCCATGAAAGGCTTCCGCAAAGGTTTTACACCGGTGGGCATGATTATGAAACTGCAAGGCAACCAACTGCTTACCCAAACGCTCATGGAACTTATTGATGAGCAATCAGAAAATTATATAAAGGAGAACGACCTACTTGTTTATATTTCCGGCAATGTGAGTAAAAATGCTTTTGACGAGGTTGATTACACACAACTCGATAAAACATACATTTTTTCAATAACTTATATTAAGTACATTTCTTTTGATTTAGCTGAATTTGCAGAAACCGCTAAACACACATTTAAAAAGTACGTAGCCCAAATTACCGACGAAGATTTAAATAAAGAAATAACAGGATACCTTTTTCGTGTAGGTGAAGTAGCGGAAATGGACAATGATGTTCCGATAGAGGAAAATGACATGGTAAATGTGGCGTTTACTGCATACGATAAAGACAACAATAAAATAGAAGAAGTTAGTACAGATACTGCTTACTTACTGCCAAAATTGTTGGTTGATGAATCTGAAAAGAACAAATTGATAGGGAAAAAACTGCAAGAATCGGGCACTATAAATTTATTAAAGGCATTTGATAAAACAGATAAAAAAGTGGTTGCACTTCAAGTGCTTGGCTTAAACTTAACCGATGAAGAAACCATTCAAAAAATGCCCGATGAATATCAGTTTACCATAACCGGAATCCGCCGCAGAGTACCCGCCCAACTAACAGAAGAAGTCATATTTGCCGCTTTTCCTAAAGCAGGAGCAGAAACCGAGGAGGAGTTCAAAGCTCTATTTAAAGGTTATTTGGAAAATCAAGCTTACCAGCATTCAAAGCAATTACTTAAATATCAACTGATTACATGGATGCAACATTCTAACTACAATTTTCCGGAGGAAATTTTGGAAAATAACTACAACAGAGTAAAGGCTACTGGAAAAAGTAAAGACATGTTGCCATGGGAAGAGGTAAGAGAGTCAGAAATGAAAAATCTTCGACTACATTCCATAGTTCAGAGCATATTACGAAGCCAAGATATTAAAGTAACCGAGGAAGAATTACTTGTACATACTGCGGCAGATTTGAAGTACAGACTTGTGCAGGCGGGTTATCCGGAATCGCTTGAGATTGAGGAAGAAATGGCTATTAACTACTTGAATAGTGATAAGGAATATGGCAGTACAATGCTACGTCATATTGCTACCGAAAAAGCGCTTGATTACCTAATAGATGAAGTATTGGAGCCCGAAATAGTGGAAGTTAGTTTAGATGAACTAATGAATAAGTAAACAAACGCTTGTATTCAAGTCTGTTTTTGTGTGCATACTATTCTGCTAACAGCAAAGCGCACTACACAACCTTTATGCCCTTGTAAATGTTTACAATGGCAAAATAAGGCTGCATAGCCATTGATTAACCACTAAATTTATTACTACCATGGATTTTGGCGCTGAGTTCAGAAAATACGCCGTTAAACACAAAGGTTTAGGCGGCATACATGTAGATAACTACATGGAAAATTCACTTGCCGGATTACCGGTAAATTTTACCCCCAACATCATTGAAGAGCGCAATATGAACGTTGCATTAATGGACGTTTTCTCCCGCTTAATGATGGACAGAATCATCTTTTTTGGCGTACCGGTTACTGACTATACTGCCAATATCGTGCAAGCCCAACTGCTGTTCTTAGAATCTACCGACCCACAGCGCGATATTTACATGTACATGAACAGCCCGGGAGGTTCTGTTACCGCCGGTTTGGGTATTTATGATACCATGCACTACATTTTGCCCGATGTGGCTACCATTTGTACCGGATTAGCTGCCTCTATGGGCGCTGTACTGCTGGCTGCCGGCACTAAAAACAAACGTACTGCCCTTAAACATGCCCGTATTATGATTCATCAGCCTATGGGCGGTATGCAAGGGCAGGTGAGCGATATGGAGATTTCTTACAAATTGGTTAAAAAAATGCAAGACGACCTCTATAATATCCTTAGCCACCACACCGGTAAATCATACGACCAAATTACCAAAGACTCTGACCGCGACTACTGGATGACCTCCGAAGAAGCTAAGGAGTACGGTATTGTAGATGAAGTGCTCGTTAGGTCAAAAAGAAGCAAAGACCAATAGCCTTATTGTATCAAAAAGACATTATAGTTTGCCCAATACAAACACTTAAAATAAAAAACTGCTGTGCAATTAGCGTTTTAATAGTCTGCACAGCAGTTTTTTATATGTAATGAACCAATCCTAATGTTAATTGGTTGTAAAAGCTGAACAACAAACCCCACAAACCAAATACTTATTTGTAACATGGCACGTACCAAAACTGCTGACCATTGCTCTTTCTGTGGCAGAGGCAAATCGGAGGTAATTATGCTCATAAGAGGGCATGAAGCCAATATCTGCGAAGCCTGCGTAGAACAGGCACAAGAAATTATCCAAAATGAATTGAAGCACTCTAAGAAAAATTTTAAATTTGAGCTGCCCAAAATGCTCAAACCACAAACTATAAAAACCTACTTAGACCAATATGTTATAGGACAAGACGAAGCTAAAAAAATCTTGTCGGTTGCAGTATATAACCACTACAAACGCCTAAACCAGCCCACTACCGCCGAGGTAGAAATAGAAAAATCAAACATCATTATGGTGGGGCATACCGGCACCGGTAAAACACTGCTTGCCCGCACTATTGCCCGGTTTTTAAATGTGCCTTTTGCCATTGTTGATGCCACCGTTTTTACCGAAGCCGGTTATGTGGGCGAAGATGTAGAAAGTATTTTGAGCCGGTTGCTTCAAGTGTGCGACTATGATACAGAGGCTGCCGAAAAAGGGATTGTTTATATTGACGAAATTGATAAAATAGCCCGAAAAAGCGACAACCCCTCTATCACCAGAGATGTATCGGGCGAAGGTGTGCAGCAATCGCTGCTGAAACTGTTAGAAGGTTCTGATGTGTATGTGCCACCGCAAGGCGGACGCAAACACCCCGACCAGAAAATGATTAAGATAAACACCGAAAAAATCCTCTTCATCTGTGGCGGCGCTTTTGACGGGTTAGATAAAATCATTGCCCGCCGTATCCAAAAAAGCGTAGTAGGTTTTAAAACCGATAACCTTGTAAGCCATAGCCAATCAGACGAGAGCTTGCTGCGTTATGTAAGTCCCCAAGATATCAGAACTTTTGGGTTAATACCGGAGTTAATTGGGCGTTTACCCATTGTTACCTATTTAGAACCGCTCGACCGCGCCGCCTTGCACGATATTTTAATTAAGCCTAAAAACGCCTTGATTAAACAGTACCAAAAACTGTTTGAAATGGAAGGTATTAAACTCACCTTTACAGACGAGGCTATTGAGGCCATCGTAAACAAAGCCGTTGAGTTTAAATTAGGCGCGCGCGGATTGCGCTCTATCTGCGAAGCAGTTATGACTGATGCTATGTTTGAGCTGCCCTCGCAAACCAACATTAAAACGTTTGAGGTAACAGCTAAATATGTGCTTGAAAGGTTAAGTCAAGACAAAATTAACACTTTGCGTCTTGCCTCTTAACAAGACGTGAGGTTGGAGTTGTGTGCCTGCTCAAAGGCTTACTGCAAAAGGATTTTAACAGGTGGGGTGATATATTTCGGTGCGCTGCACCATGTTAATCGGGCATTTAACATGGTGGTTACCTATATTTTGGTGCGCTGCACCTTTCCAAGACCCAATGCCTCATTTTATAGGTGTTGGTGAGTAACACACACAAGGGGCAGCGCCCTGTAATCTTGGTAGAACAACAACAAACCGTATTAGAAAAGGTGCAGCGCACCGCCATCTGTTGTCCATTTTAACAAGTGTACCTAAACTTTACGCAGGCTTTACCCATCGGGCGTTCATTTTCTCACTAAGGTTTACCTGTGGCTTGGTAGGTAATGCGGTAAATGGCGTTTGCATAATCATCGCTCACCAATAAAGAACCATCGGGCAGTTGGAGTAAGGCTACCGGTCGTCCCCATACTTTGCCGGAGGCAGGCAGCCACCCTTGTGCAAAGGGCTGGTACGCTAATGCATTGCCATTTTGGTCAAGGGTTACAGTGGTAATGCGGTAGCCCACTTTGCTGCTTCGGTTCCATGAGCCATGTTCGGCAATAAAAATCCGGTTTTTGTATTCGGGCGGAAACATATTGCCGGTATAAAACAGCATGCCCAGCGGCGCTACATGTGCGCCCAAGTTTTGCGCAGGCGGCGTAAAATCGGAACAGGGTTGCTTTTTACCAAACTCAGGGTCAGTTATGGTGCCGCCGTGGCAGTACGGATACCCAAAGTGCATACCGGCTTTGGGGGCATAGTTCAGCTCGCAGGGGGGCAGGTCATCGCCAAGCCAATCTCTGCCATTGTCGGTAAACCAAAGTTCACGCGTATTGGGGTGCCAGGCAAATCCTACGCTGTTTCGCACGCCGTGGGCAAATACTTCGGGGTTTGTGCCATCGGGGTTTATGCGCATGATAGAAGCAAATCGTTCATCTTTTTCTTCGCATATATTGCAAGGCGCGCCTACCGGCACATACAGCTTGCCATCGGGTCCAAAAGCAATATATTTCCAGCCATGATGCTCATTGGTAGGAAACGAACCGTTTACTAATACGGGTTTGGGCGGTTTGCGCAGGTTAGCTTCTATATTATCGTAGCGCCATATTTTGCTCACCTCTGCCACATATAAAGCGCCATCTTTAAAAGCCACGCCGTTGGGCATATTCAGCCCGGTGGCAATAGTATAAACTGAATCGGCTTCAAAATCGGCATTGGTATCTTTAATAGCATAAACATTGCCCTCATTTCGGGTGCCTACAAACAGCGTACCGTTATCGCCCATGCACATGCTTCGGGCATTGGGTATATTCTTAGCATAAAAAGAAATGGTAAACCCTTCGGGCATATTAATGCTGTCGATAGGTTTTTTAGCAGTTTTGATGAGCGGCGGCGGCGAAACATTACAGCCCGATGTGCCAAACAAAAAAATATAAAGAGCAATAAACAAAGCGGTTGCAGTGCAAAGTTTCATAAGGCAAAATGTTATAGTGCGTAGCTAAAATGAGCTGCCATAAAGCAACTAAAAAATAGGGCAAAGGGTTGTTAGTTTTGTCAAATTTGTGCTACTAATTTATTGCAAACTATCTCAAAACAGTCTGCACTTTGTTAACCTGCCTCATTAACCACTATAAACATGGTAAAAACCCGATTTAAACGCGCCAATATCTTCTTTTTTATGCTGCTTACGGCGCTCATTCTATATTTTTTTAACCGAGAAAAAGTAGATAACCAACTAAAAACGTGGGGTATTGTAGCTGAACAGCAACCCGCTGAACCGGAGTCCGAAATACTGCCCCAAGCCGATACAACTGCCCTAAACATGCCCGTTTTGCCCGATGAAGTAAACATGCCCGCTCTGCCACAATGGCAAATTTTAACCCCAAACGGTAAACCCGAGTTTTATGCGGGAGGCAATAATAGGTTTGCCATAGTAACACACCAGATTCCTATAAAACAGGTAACACCGGTGGTAAACGGCAGCGCTGTAACCATTGAAACCATAAATGCCGGCAAAGGTTTGTATGAGCTGAAAACTGCCCATATAGGCGCAGCCGATATTTCATTGTTTTACACCAATGAACAAGGTATTGCCGATATACTGGGAAGCACTGTTGTTAACATTTTGCCGGCTTCTTCATTGGCTAAAAGTAATTATACCGATTTATTGTGGAATATAACAGCCGCCCAGCCCGATACGCTGTACGCCAATAGGTTTAACCCCCTGCTCATAGCCGTAAACGGATTAACATATCCCGATATAACGCCTGTTATTTCGGGTGCAGGCAATTATATAGAGGCGGTTGATGCTGCAAAGGGTAGTTACAGAGCTTATATTGCCGCAAACAATGAGGCAGTGGCAGTTACCATTTCGGTGCGAACGGTAAAACAAGGTAACAATATGACCATAGGTTCTAAAACTTGGGCGATAAGCGGTGCGCCCGATATGACAGAAACATCAGCCCTTAGCCCAAACAGCCCGATATTGTTTACCACTGCTCAACCTTATGTGTTATACGCCGGTATAGCTAACAAGGTGCAGTTATGGACACCCAATCACCTGCAAAACCTGAACATTAACACTAATAATGGAGCTGTTACCCATTTGACCGCCGGCGTATGTACGGTAACACCTGCCAACACAGGCACACTTACCTTAACTGCATACTCCCCTGCCAACCCTCAAACACCAGTTGCACAGCAAATCTTTGAGGTAGCGCTTACGCCTAATCCTACACCGGTTATTGGCGGCATAACCGGTGGTAGCATACCGGCAGCCCTTGTAAGGCAGGCTACTCTATTGCAATTGCAGCCGGTAAAGGGTTTTGAGCAAATACCATTTAACGTTACCGGTTTTGAGGTGTATTTTTACAACGCCGGTAAAAGTTTGGTAAAACTGCCCAATACCGGAGGTGATTTTTCGGACGAGTTGCGGCAAGTACTCCAAGCCGCCCAAGTTTCCGATTTGCTGTATATAACCAACCTTACCGCTGCCGATATGAACGGCAACCGCCGCACCCTGCCCGATGTTACTTACATGGTGAAGTAATGGGGTAAAATAGCACAAGTTTGTTAGCAGGCATACAACCCAAGTAGGCTTTCTATTGTCTTGTGGGGGTATTAGCGCTGCGTATGGTTTGGAAAAATTTTTACTTGCAATATATTGAGCCACTGCTAACCCTGTTGTTGCACATCGGGTTTATGGTACTGCTGGCATCGTTGCCCCTTTCAAAGGGTACTTCATCGGTAACATTGGGCATTATGCTGGGGTTTTGCGTTATACGGTGGCTGCACAATCCTGCACAATTGCAAGTGGCAAGGCAGCAAATAAACGCGCTTAGTGTAAGCATGTGGCTGTTTTGGGCGGCTTATTTGGTAGGCTTGTTATACACTAATCATTTTGGTGTGGGCATCAAAACCCTATACAAACAAAATGCCTTTTTGCTGATACCTATACTCATAATGGCAAACCGCCAATTAGTGCTGTATTATGGCGCTTTTTACCTCAAATGGTTTGTTTGGGGTGCGGCTTTTGCCGGCATGGTCATTATTGCGCTATACAGCCTGCCTGCCGATGCCCTGCAAAACATAGCGCCTAAATTACCGCGCTGGGGGCTAAACAAGTTTCCGGTAGGGGTACAGGCGCATAAATTTGGGTTTTACACCCCATTTATTGACCGGTTAAGTATGGGGTATTTTATTGGGTTATCTGTATTGTCAAGTTTATGGCTTTGGGTATCGGGAAGGTTTTGCACATGGTTTACCCTGTTGTTGTTGGGAATATTTTTTATGGCAGCAACAATACTGGGCGGCAGAGGTGGTCAGTTGGCTTTGTTGGCAGCCCTTAGTGCATGGGCAGTTTATGGAGCGCACTACCTGATTACGGGTGTCTGGAATCTGCCACGCCGTATAGCGCTACCTATACTGGTAGCAATACCGGCATTACTCATACTGCTACTGCCTTGGGCGCTGTTTACCTACGTGCCGGTGGTGTGGGAGCGTTATAACCAATTGTTTTGGGAGTTGTCTATGTTACAAAACAATACTTACCAACAATACAATTATGAGCATTTTACCAGTTTGCGCCGCATTTACTCATGGGTAGGCAGTTGGGAGCTGGTAAAAAATGCACCTTTACTGGGCGTAGGCACCGGCGATTACCGTTTTGCGCTGGAAAGTGTATATAAACAAAATGGCTGGAATGTGCCGGTAAATGCCCATCATCAGTTTTTGCAAATTTGGGCAACCATTGGGTTGTATGGGTTGGCTGCATTCATTGGGATAATGGCAGTTTTTTTGCGTCGCCTTTTTACTTCTGTGTCAGGTAGTCTGGTCTGGATTTTTGGCGTATCGGTAGTAGTGTTTTACTTGGTTATTTTTCAGTTCGACTCGCCACTTAATATGCAAGCCTCCGGCATGTGTTTTGTGTTGCTGTTGTGGTTAATATATTTACAGGCAACTAAAAGAGTATAAAAAAAAGCGACACGTTGAGTGTGTCACTTTTTCTTGTTAAACAACTGTATAGCGTTTTTTGTGCTGTTTCTTAGGATATTTACTGTTTTACAATTAGCCTTCCGGTAGAAACTCTTTCGCTGCCTTTTACTAAGAAGTAAAAATACATGCCTACTTCTAAATCGGAAATATCAATTTCTACCGAGCTGCCGGCTATATTTTCTACTACGCGCACTTTATTGCCTATTACATCATAAATCTCAAGGCGGAAAGCATCGCGGTTATTGTACTGAAATTTTAGGGTAGTTTTATCTTTTGCAGGATTGGGCGATAAGGAGGAGCTTATTTGCTTTCCGTCTCCTCCGCCATACAGCGATTGGGCAGAAGCATTTCCACTTAAAGCCACCAATACGGTTAAAGAGGCAAATAATATGTAGGAGTACAATTTTTTCATGGTGCAAGTTGTTTAATTAGTTAGTACAATTGTTAAACAAGAAATAAGCAGAAGGGTTTAATGATGCGTTGCAAAAACCTTACCAAAAAAGGTTAAATTTTTGCCGAGCATACTTTACCCACGTTGCACAAAGGTAAATTTTTTTACCCAAATTGACAACCCTTCATCGGGCATTTTTTTCCCGTTTCTCCTGTCTTAATATATTCCGATTAAATTTTTTGTTTATTTTGCTGATTATTAGGAACTTACAGTTTATATTCAGTTTAATATTTTGTCGAAGCACATGCCATTAAACTTGTTTAACCATATTTAACCTAACTTGTTTTTAGTTTGTTTAACTTACTTAATTTTGCAGGCGTATGAAAGTGAATCGTTTTTGTTGGTTGATTTTGTTAGTGGTGGCTACTGTTCAGGTTTTATCTGCTCAGGGTGTAGCTACTTTTACCGATAAATTTGGTCGTTTTTATGTTTTTGACAAGGGTAGGATAGAAGCCTTAGAGCCTCGGCCGGTAAATAACTTGCAAATGGGCGGCGATTACCTCCTTTATACCGATGCGCTTAATCAGATTATTTACTACGGCAACGGTAAGAAGCAAATTCTAAACTATATGCCGCAGATGAACCTGTATCAAGCCACCCGATATTATTTGCTTTCGTTAGAAGGGGGCGTACTGCGCATTATTGCCAACGAAAAAAAACGCGACCTTGCCCTGGGGGTAAATACTACCTATGCCCTTGGCGACAGTATTGTGGCTTTTGTTGATTTTGACCGGTTTTTAAAGGTTTTTTATAACAATGAACTCTATGAGGCTACCAATGAGCCCGTAAGAGAATTTAGAGCCAATGATAATACCATTACCTACCTAACCGAAGGTGAAAATTTTTATATTATTTACCAAAACCAAACTACCCTCATAGATAATGCGCCGCCCAATGAGTATAAAACCGGTAATAACTTTGTAGCTTTTTTGAACCGCTTTAATGAGTTGTATGTGTATGACGATGGTGGCATAGAACAATTAGAAACCGTAAAACCACAATCATATAAATCCGGCGATAATATATTGGCTTATGTGAGCAACCTGAACGGGTTTAATGTTTACTGGCAGGGCAAAACCCGCGAACTGCTGCCCGTGCCGCCCCGTAGCTACGAAATTTTTGATAATACCCTCATGTATATTGATGAGCGCGGATTTTTAAACGTGTTTTACAATGGTAAAAACCAGGTAGTAACCACTTTTACCCCGCCCGCCGTAAAAATGTTTGACGGCGTGGTTGCTTACACCGATTTTGATAACAGATTGTATGCTTTTTATGAGGGCAAAAAAGTTACCGTTTCTGACCAAATAGTGGAAAACTTTGAGGTGCAGGGAAAGGTTATAATGTATTACATCTTAAACGGTGAAGCCCGATTTTATTACAATGGCGAAAATTACTGATACTTTTGCCCCAAAACTACCCCTCTGTGCAGCTCAACTATAAATCTTTTGGCAATAGCCACCACTTTCCGCTCATCATTTTACATGGCTTGTTTGGTATGTTAGATAACTGGCAAACCCTGGCTATCAGGTTTGCAGAAACGCATCGGGTTTTTACCATTGACCAGCGAAACCATGGCAAGTCTTTTCATTCACCCGATTTTAACTACCCGCTGCTTGCCGATGATTTATTTGATTTTATGCACCACCACCACCTGCCAAAGGCACATATTATAGGCCATTCTATGGGCGGTAAAACCGCTATGCAGTTTGCTGTTTCGCACCCGCAAATGGTAGCTAAATTAGTGGTGGTTGATATAGCGCCCAAAGATTACCCCGCCGGACACGATGCCATTTTTGATGCTTTTACCCAATTGCCTATTTACCAAATTACCTCCCGAAATGAGGCAGACGAGCTAATGAAACCCTTAGTGCCCGAATGGGGAACCCGTCAGTTTTTGCTCAAAAACCTCACCCGACACAAAGACGGCACCTACGGCTGGAAATGCAACGTGCCTGCCCTGCAACAACACTATAACCAAATTTTAGCCAATAGTCTTACTCCTTTTGATACAGGAGTTTGCCCGGCTCTTTTTCTCAAAGGCGAAAAATCGCCTAAATACATAGAATTGCCCGAAGACGAATCCACTATCCGACACTTTTTTCCTAACTCCGTTATTGAAACCATTGCCAATGCCGGACACTGGATTCATGCCGAACAGCCCGAGGCGTTCTACAACGCCGTTAGCCGGTTTCTGAGCCTGCCGTAACCTGCCCAAATGCCTCTAACCGCACGCCATATAAGAACTGTATTTACTGCCTTTACCATACACTTAATTTGCCACCCATGATATCCCGTAGTATTCAATTTTTAGACTGGGGAAATATACCATACAAAGAAGCATGGGACAAACAAGAAGCCCTGCTCAAAAGTATTGTGGATATTAAAATAGCCAACCGAAAGCTCGAAGCCCACCAAACACCGCAGCATACCCCCAATTACCTCATTTTTTGCTCGCACCCGCACGTTTATACACTGGGTAAAACAGGGTCATTGACCAATTTATTGCTCAATACCGAGCAACTCCAAGAGCAGGGCATAGCGTTTTTTCATACCAACCGCGGCGGCGATATAACCTACCACGGACCCGAACAAGTAGTAGGCTACCCTATTTTAGACCTTGAAAACTTTTTTACCGATATTCACCGCTACATGCGCACGCTGGAAGAGGTGATTATTTGTACTTTGGCAGACTATGGCATAACCGCCGAACGACTGCCCGGCAGCACCGGCGTATGGCTTGATGCCCAAATACCTCACCGCGCCCGAAAAATTTGTGCTATGGGCGTAAAAGCCAGCCGATGGGTTACCATGCACGGCTGGGCTTTTAATGTAAATACTGACTTGTCGTATTTTAACAACATTATACCCTGTGGTATTACCGATAAAGCAGTAACCTCCCTCCACCTTGAACTGGGTGTAAAACATGTAAATATGGAAGAAGTAAAAAATGGGTTATTGCGCCATTTCTGCCGTTTATTTGAAGCAGTTCCGGAATACTGATTTAGGCAAGCTTGCAACCTTTGTTGCACTTGGCACAATTCATGTTTGTTATTAGGGGTAATAGCCTTCTTATGTACACACCTCTAACCCTTTTGCAGTCTATGACTGATGCCGAAAAAAACCGATTTCGGGAGTGGCTGCTTATATCACATGCGCATTTAGTACCTTGTTATGACAAACTTGCCGCCAATCAATTGGCAAAACCAGTTTTTTCTTTTTCGGGTAATGCAACCCAAGAAACGGCAATAGCTTTTAATACCGATGCCCAAGAGAAACTTATTGCACTATTACCCGAGTTTTATGCCAATACTTCTGCCTCTCCTATTATTCAACTTTACCACCTGCTGGCGCAAATACAGGTTTTGTTTGAACGAAACCAAATGCAGTATTATACCGATTTAATTGCCCGAGCAAAAGCCATAGCACAGCAACATTTTTTACTTCCCGAATTAGAAAAAATACTCCAATTTGAACAAAAACTGTTAGAAAATTTTAATGATAATGCTACTTATGACGCCCAAAGTAAAACCTTGTTTTATGAACAAAGCCAGCTTTATGAACAACTCAACAACCTGTGGGCTTACAAAGAACTGTACCTTAAAGTGAGCAACTGGGGGTATTTGGCATCGGTAAAAACCGATAGGGTAAAGTGGTTAATGCACATTGTTGACCATCCGCTTTTACAATCTGAAAGAGCTGCTTACTCACTCAATGCCCGTGTACTGTATCACTCCATAAAAGCCATTATCTTTAAAAATTCCGATAAACCGCGCGAGGCTTTTGTACATACTAAAGCCCTTATGGAATTGTTTTACCAACATGCCGATTATGCCGAAATAGAATGGAACGCCTTTTTGGCTGCCCTGCAACAACATGCCGATATGGCGCTGCAACTGCACTACTACGACGATGCCCTTATGGTGAGCGATTTTTTAAAACAGATAGATGCCATTTACCACTTTGCCAATATCCACCAGCTCCAATCAGACCTGCGTATCAGAGCGCTGTTAATTGAACTTAGGTACTACAAAGAAACAGTTCTTTTTACCAATGCACTCAACCTAATTGCAGTTATTGATGATATTTTACAGCGCGATATTGCCACGCTTACCAATGCTTACTACACTACCCATATTCTTGCCGAAATTGCTCAGGTACTTTTTATTTCGGGCAATTTTGAGCAGTTAATGGTGTACATCAATAAAATTTACGGCATGGCAGAGGTTTGCCCCGATATTGCTATCCAAATGCAAGCACAAATGCTCCACGCACTGGCTATGTATGAAACCGGCAACACAGGTACCATTATGGCAGAGCAGGTAACACGCATGAAACAGTTTTTTAAGGATAACCATATTTCTCTCCGGTTTGAAACCCTGTTTATAGATATGGTTAAAAAAATGGGGTTACAACAGACCAATACGG
Organism: Bacteroidetes bacterium UBA2322; assembly: GCA_002345145.1. Classification (GTDB taxonomy): domain Bacteria; phylum Bacteroidota; class Bacteroidia; order Chitinophagales; family UBA2359; genus UBA2359. The sequence continues at coordinate 6,413 of DDVC01000063.1, read as the reverse complement.
CGCAGGCAATAACAGTATTGCAAAATTACGCCATTTTATTTGATGCCGTAAGAGCCAACAAAGATACCTATTTCCACCTGCTTATAATGGCATGGATTGAGAGCAAACTCCAAAACCAACCCCTAACCCAATTGTTGCCCAATAGGGCTAATGCTGAAATGCCGGTTGCTAAAACCACAAAACAGGCAGTTTACCCTAAATAATTGGCAAGGCTGATGATTTCGGCAAATACGCCGGCGGCGGTAACTTCGGCACCCGCACCGGGTCCTTTTACCACTAAGGGGCGTTGCCGGTATCGGGCAGTAGTAAATACTACCATGTTATCGGAGCCCGAAAGCTGGTAAAACGGATTATCTGCCCCTACTGCCTGCAAAGATACGGTGGCTTTATGCTTATCTATACCGGCTATAAACCGCAGTTTTTTACCCTGTGCAAAAGCTGCCGCCTGCATTTGGGCAAAATGGGGGTTATATTGTTCTAACGCCGTATAAAAATCAGCTACCGATGGCGCTTGCATACACGCATCGGGCAAAATGTTTTCAATGGCTATGTTTTCTAACTCAATGGCATGACCTATTTCGCGCGCCAGTATCAGCACTTTTCTTGCCATATCTTTGCCACTGAGGTCATCGCGCGGGTCGGGCTCGGTATAACCCAGTTCTTGGGCTTCCTTTACAATGCTGCTAAACGGCGTATCGGGCGTAAAATGGTTAAATATGTATGACAATGACCCCGATAGCACGGCTTCTATCTGCAACACCTCATCGCCACTTTTGAGCAAATCGGTAAGCGTGCTTATAATGGGCAGCCCGGCACCTACATTGGTTTCGTATCGGAACTTTCCGCCCCGTTTTTGCGATAGTTTTCGGTAGGTAAGGTAATTGGGATAACTGCCCGAATTGGCAATTTTATTGGGCGTAACCACCGATACGTTGCCCGATAAAATGGTTTGGTAATGCTCTACCGGCGCGGGGCTGGCGGTACAGTCAATAAAAATACTGTTGGGCAAGTTCATGCTTTGCATAGCGGCTACAAATTGGGCTAAATTAGCCGTTTCGCCTTGTGTTTGCAGGGTTTCTATACACTCATGCAGGGGTATGCCGTTTTCGTTGAGCAGCATTTTTCGGGAGTTGGCTATACCCGTAAGGCGCACTTCTACCTGTTGGTGTTGCAGTAAATAGGCTTGCTGCTGCTGTATTTGCCTGAGTAGTGTAGCGCCTATGAGCCCGGCGCCTACCAAAAACAAATGAAGCGAAACCGTATCAGACAAAAAGAAGGCTTCGTGTAGGGCATTGAGCGCCTTGCTCACATCGGGCTGCGGAATAACGGTAGAAATGTTTAGCTCTGAAGAGCCTTGTGCAATGGCGCGTATGTTAATGCCATTAACGCCCAACGCCCTAAACATGCGCCCCGATACGCCCACCGAGTTGCGCATATTTGCCCCTATAACCGCCACCACTGATAACCCTGTTTCTACATAAGGCGGCTCAATGAGTTTGGTGCGCATTTCGAGGGCAAACTCCTGCTCAATGGCTTGCTGTGCCTTTTGGGTATCTTGCGGTTTAATGGCAAACGAAATAGAATGCTCAGACGATGCCTGTGTGATGAGAATAATGTTTACCCGATGCCTTGCCAGCGCCGAAAACAACCTGCCTGCAATGCCCGTAACCCCAATGAGCCCGCTGCCCTGCAAACTGAGCAAGGCAACCTCAGCAATAGACGTAATGCCCTTTACCGGATGCTCATCTGCCACCGGCTGGGCGCTGATGAGGGTGCCGGCAAAGGTAGGATTAAACGTGTTTTTTATGCGCAGCGGTATTTTTTTGTCTAACGCCGGCTGTATAGTAGGCGGGTGTATAACCTTTGCCCCAAAATGCGACATTTCCATAGCCTCTTCATAGGTCATTTGCGGCAACGAAAACGCCTTTTTTACCTTGCGCGGGTCGGCGGTCATTACCCCGTCCACATCTGTCCATATTTCTATTTCAGTGGCGTCAAGGGCAGCGCCCACAATAGCGGCGGTATAATCAGAACCGCCTCTGCCCAGTGTAGTAACCACATTTTGCCGGTCGGAGGCAATAAAACCGCCCATTACATACACCGTTTCATTGGGCTGAGTAGCTTGCAGCAGCAGGGCATTAGTTTCTTCAAAATGAACGCCGGCATTGCCAAACTCGCTGTTGGTTTTAATAACCGCGCGCGAATCTATATGCTGCACCTGTGGTATAACCTGTTTAAAACAATGTGCCACCATAAAAGCCGATACCGTTTCGCCATAGCTCATAATGGTATCTAAAATGCGGGGCGAAAGCTCCTTAATAAGTGAAACGCCATAGAGCAGGTTTTCTAAATTTCGGGTTTGCTCTTTTATAAAAGGCTGCACCTGTGGTAAATATGCCGGCTCAAACAGTTCTTCGGCAGCTTTTCGGTGGCGGTAGTAAATTTCTTCTAATGCATCGCGGTAAGCGGCATCGCCTTTTTGCGCTTTTTGGGCGGTATCTATGAGGGCATCGGTTATGCCACCCATTGCCGATACCACCACTACGGTTTTTGAGCAGTGTTGAGCAGTATGCACTACTATGCTTTGCACCTCTTTTATCCGAGCAGCGCTGCCTACCGATGTGCCGCCAAATTTGAGTACTTTTATCATGCGTTTAGGTTGCTTAAAAATATATTGCCATGCTTAGGGCAAAAATAAGCCGCAAAGATAAGTACTTTTTACCACTTACGGGTAGTTTGGGGCAGGTAATGCGCAGCGGGCTTTTGTTGTCCTTAAATTTGTGCGTTTTATATTATATGTTGCGCCTTTAACCCCTATTGGCATAGGGTTTGGTAAAGTTGGCATTATTTATTGCAAAACAGGCATCAAAAAATGCCCGGTAAAACGATAAACTCGGCTTAGGCGAGTTGCATGGTTTTTTGAAGCCACGCTCCTCTGCCAATCAAAGGGTGGGTCAATATACTCCTAAATGGTGGGTCAGTATGAGCCGAATTATGCACGTGCTTCCTTTTTTACCCTAAACCGGCACGCGCAAGTTGTGTTTTAGGCGGTTGTTGGTTGCTTAATTACTCGTTGTTCACCTTTTTAAGTTGCTGGCGGTAAAGGTTAGCCGAATCGGGGAAATTTAATTTCAGGTAAGCGTCAATAATGGTTTGTAGCGCCTGTTTATCGGCAGGGTCAATGGCGGCGGCTTTTTGTGCAGTGGCAAGGGCAAGCCTGTACTGTTGCCTAAGCAGGTAAAAATGGGCGGAAAGGGCAAAAAAGTGCGATTTTTTTGGGTAGCGTATTGCACCTTGTTGCAGTATGGCTTCGGCATCTTCGGTTAGTCCGAGGTTAAAATAGCTCCATGCCATATACCGGTAGGCTTCGGGAAAAAAAGGTTCAAGGGCAAGGGCTTCTTTAAAATAGGGAAGCGCTTGCTGGTATTGTTGTTGTTCGTAATAATAAAAGCCGAGGTTAAAATGTGCGGCGGGTTCTTTGGGGAAACGGTTTAGGGCATTGGTAAAAGTGGTAAGGGCATCGTTGTATCGGGCAGTTTGGAGGTAAAAGTTGCCTAAGGTTAACAGGGCAGACAAAAAATTGGGGTAAATTTCTAAGGCTTTGAGTTGGGCATTTTCAAAACGGCGTGCGTACTCTTGTGCCTCTGCGGAGTGGGTGGCAGCGGCAAGTTTGTTTTTCCAAACCGATGCGTAAAATACGTAACCCATAGCATTATCGGGCATATTTACTATATCGGAACTAAAAAGGGTTTCGTTGTTTTTCCATACTTTATTTCTATCTATTGTTTTACCGCCATACAGCAGCAGCAGCAGCATGATAGAGCCGTTAAAAATCTGTTTCAGCATGGGGTTGTTAGCCGGTTGGGCAGAAGTCAGTTGTTGGGTAAGGTAGCCTATTACATACACCATTGCTAAGCAAAAGCCTGCGGAGGGCAGTAACAAAAACCGTTCTGCCAGTGTATCGGGCAGGGTTTGGTAGAGGGCGGCGTTTATTTTAAGTTGGTAAGAGCTGCCTATTGGCAGGATTATTTCGGGAGGCGCCAGCGCGGTTATATGGCTGTAAACCGATAGGGCAATAAAGTAAAATGCAATACCAAAACCGGCTGCGTTTTTTCTTTTAAGCCCCATAACCATGAGCCACAACAGCCCTATATGCAGCCCTATGCTAACCCAAACTAAGGGGTGGGTAAAATTGGCAACCGGCAACTGTGCATAACCGTAGTGGTAAACCAATATTATAGGAAAAAGCAATAATTGGAGGTATTTACCTAAAATGAGCAGTATGGTAGCCACTAATTGCGCGCCGGATTGGGCGGCTAAGAGGATATTGTTTAATGCTTGTACGGGTTGTGCGGGCGTGGGCGGTTGGGCAATAGTTTCGGCAACTGTATCAACGGCAACTGCCGCCATATACTGCCCTATGCCCCATGCCACTAACAACAGTACCATGCCGGTAAGCGGAGCGGCTGCCTGTTTCCATTTACCTGCCCATTTTAGCCCAAAACTAAGCGTTAAAAAAGGCAGTAATAGGGCAAGGTTATACAATGCCATTTGTTTGGTTTGCAGGGTAAGCGCCAGGTAACACAGGTACCCTGCCATGAGGGAGGTAGCAAGCAGAGCGGGTTTGTGTTTTTTCCACCACAAACTCAGTGTAGCCCTTGGGTGCGCCGCTACATAGTAGGCTACTAAAACCATAATGCCTAATAAGGTAACGGCATTTTCTTTGCACAATGCGGCTGCGGTAAATGCTATTAAAGCTAACCCTATGTAGGGCAGTTTTTGGGTTTGCAGTCCTTTTACCCACGCCAATAATGCCCCCAACCCAAAAAATAACATGAGCAGCTCATCTCGGCTTTTTATGTTGGCTACTACCTCAGTGTGTACGGGCAAGGCAGCAAACAACAGGGCAGCCCCTGCCGGCAGCCAAATGCCCAAATTGGCAAAAAGCAGATGAAAAAGGTAAAAAACCCCAACACAAGTAGCTGCATACAGCAGTACGTTAAAAATATGCGCCGGCATTGGGTTGTTGCCATACAGGGCAACTTCGGCGGCAAAGGTGGCTTGTGTAAGGGGGCGGTAAACTTCCCTATCGGGCAGGTAGGTTTTTTGGGTAAAAATTTGGGGTATTCCTTGCCAGCCTTTTTGGGTGGCGGGGTTATCTACTATTACCGCATAATCGTCATAGCAGTAATGGTGCCCCAACGTATTGGCATATAATAATATGGCAATACCGGCTACTAATAAAGCATAATAAAAGGGAGTTTGAAGCCGGCTGTGTGGCTGTGCGGTTATTGGCTTTGCCATAAATAAAGTTGAGTGGCGCGGTAGGTAAACAAACGGGCGTTAAGATAAGACCTTATCGCAATAAAATCAAACCAACCGTGGTAGTGAATGGTGAATGTTTATTGCCGAAATAAATAGCGTAGCAATTCAAAAACGCAGAAGGCGCTTGTTCTCCCGATTCCCGATGTTTGGGCATAGGATGGTAAAGCCACAAAAATTGCTGAAAAAATGCTGCCCCGCCACAGCCGGTTCCCTTATGGGTAAAGGGCTGAGGTAATAACAACACAATTCTGATGACAAAAAATTTCCGGAAAAATGCTGAAAAATTTCATATATCATTTTAAAACAAAAAAAATGTATCTATCACGATAAAAAAAACGGTAAAACTATTGACTATTTTGCGTAAAATTGCGTTCAGATACACAGATAAACCCAAGTTGCATGGCAGATAAACCTTATGGGTTTTTAAAAACCTATAAGGTTTAAAAAATGTATTTGGGGCACAACCAATTTTTCTCTTCTTATCAAACCCATAAACTCACTTTTTCATCACAACAAAAACGATTTTGTATGAAAAAACTTCCACTTTCTCCGCCCGGTGGCAATGCGGTGTACCGCGCCCGAGGCATGTATGCCTTAGTAGCCGATGCCGCCTACAACGATGCCGATGCCTGCGCCATACAGGGTTTGCAGTACAAAAATGCACCCGCTGCCGCCACTACCTTTAGTTTTATACCCAATCCTGCCACTAATGAAGTGCGCCTGTGTGTGCCGGAATCCCTGCAAAAGGAAGCAAATTTGTATTTATACAATACACTGGGGCAACAGGTACTGAATATGCCTATGCAAAGCCGACAAACCGAAATGCGTATATCTATACAACACCTGCCAACTGGTTTGTATTATGCCGTAGTTAAGCAACAAGATAGGACTGTACTAACTCAAAAGTTAAGTATTATTCATTAATTAGCAATGTTGGATTGGTCGGGTGCGTGTGCTACCCGACTAATCCAATGTAAAAATCAAACGCTATGCTTAATTTTTTTGCTAAACCACTTGTTTGCACCCTAATTTTATATGCTATAAGCAGCAACGCCCAACCGGGCAGAGATGCACATAGAGACAGATTT
>DDVC01000046.1 GCA_002345145.1 Bacteroidetes bacterium UBA2322 | reverse complement strand
GAAACTTGTAATGTGGGGGTATCTTTATCAAATTCAGTACTATCTACTTTTCCCACAGGCACTATTAGTGTAACAGGTAATTGGTTAAACTACAATAGAATTGGCATACAGTGCGCAGGTACTGCTGTTTATGTTAATCATAACATAATTAACGGTACAAATGCCACTTATACCGATGCCAGCGGTGCTATACAGGGTGTGCAAATGGGGGTATTTATGCAGGGCGCTGATTTTTCGGTACGTGAAAATCATATTCAAAACCAGGTTATCGGGATAGGGCTACTCAACAATGAACACGATTTGGACTTGATTGAGGAGAATATTTTCACAGCCAATTTGGTAAATGGTTGGTCTATTGGGGATAACGAAGGCAGCTATTTTCACTGTAATCAGTTTAACGGGTACTTTTATGCTCTTTTACTACAAGACTATTTCCTGACACCCGGTATAACCCTCAACCCCGGTGTATTCGGGGATCAGGGAATGTGTATAGGAGATCCATTAATCGACGATCCCGCCGATAATGCCTTTATAGATGGGTTTATAGATATCCGCTCTACTATTGTCGATGGATTTCAATATTACTATCGTGATGGTGTCGGCTTTCTGCCCAATCCTATTGTAATGACATTTTTAGGTGGGGTTATACCAGTATTGTGTGACCCATCTGTTTCAAGTCCCAATACTGCCAACTGTGCAACATGGCAAACCATACCCGATGGAGCTATAAGTGGCATGTTAGATGAACGCACCATGAATAAAACGTTGCTGCAACGAGTACGCTATTACCTCGAAACTGAATATGATACTTTGGCAGCACTTGGGTTACTGTTTGATATACAAACTGATATGGCTAAACGGTTGCAAATCCGTGAAGCATGGTGTCGGGGCGACTCATTGCTTGCCGATAGTTTACGCACTATTTTACCCAATAGTCGCTTAAATGATTACTATTTTTTGCAATTATACGACTTAAATCGTCACCTATTGCAAACCCGGAGAACCCCGTTACAGCTTACTGGGGCAGAAATAACTATGTTGCAGACCATTGCTCAAAGCCAAACAAACATGGCTTATTCTGCACATAGTTTGCTGTACCTTGCTATAGGGCAAGAGTTTGAACAAGCTTTGCCACCACTACCCGATGAACTGTTTACTGCCAACTGGCATATGTTTATCAACTATAAACAAGGGGCACAGACAGGTGATAATACGCTTTTTAGCATTCAGCCCAATCCTGCAAGTGAGGAAATTTTTATTAATTTCCAAACAGCAAATACGCAACCACAGGAATTGCTGTTTTACGACCTGACCGGCAAATTGCACTTTACACAAATACTGAATGGTGCAGGTACTTTTCATCTAAATACGGGCAACTGGAGTAATGGCATGTACTATTACCGGCTTGTTCAAAATGGCTATGTAACTGCTACCGGCAAACTAATTGTTTTAAAGTAATTACATGTAACATATGCAAAGCCCGTTTGTTAACCAAGCAAGCGGGCTTTGTTTAAAGAGTAAAACTATGAATAAAACACTAATACTAATCATGTTTTTTGTTTTGTGCTACCCCTTAACTTCAAAGTCTCAAAGCAATTCAAAATACTTTGAAAAAAAACTCAATTTGCAACTAAGTCAATCAGTGCAAAACATAATAGCCCGAGATAATGATGATTACGCTATTTCGGTAGGTTATTTTGTTTCTACTAATGCTTCACAGCATTATGTCAGTTTTATACAAATAAATGATAAGGCCGAACAAATATCTTTTTTTGATTTGAATGATGCCTACTATTCAATTTCAGACATAATTATAACCCCTGATAATGGGTATGCCATAGCTGGTTTTAGATCTGATTGTGATGGTTGCACTACCCCATATTATACATATATTCAATTCGCAGACGAGTATGGGAATCCTTTATCTCAGTATAATATTGGTGCGGCTGGACATGAAAGTGGTGGCGGTGCTATTTGTTATTCAGATATTGAATACAGTTATTATGTGGCAGGCAACTATATCCCCACTTTCCTTACTCCCAGTAGAGAAAAACTATACCTCACTAAAGTTACCACTGAAGGCGATAAACTTTGGGAATACACCAATTGGTCGTATCCCTACAATTGCTCTTTTCGCGCCGTGTTGCCTGCACCTGATGGCGGTTGCTACGCAGCAGGGTATGTAAATTTAAATGCCCCAGCCCTTGGTGATTTCTTCTTTATTAAATTAAATGCTAACGGCAATGTGGCATGGCAAAAAGTTTACAGTTTTAATACAGGTAATGGTGGTGCCGCTGCCTTGGGGCTTGCTGCTACATATGATGATGGTTTTGTTCTATGCGGTTCAAGCAATCATGGTCATGCTCGCCTATTAAAAACTGATGAAGTTGGAGATTCTATTTGGAGCAGAGAGTATTTTCCAAATGACCAAATAAGCACTTTCTTAAAAGTTGCAGTATTGCCAAATAATAGTATCGTTGCAATTGGCAGTATTAAGTCTTATGGCATAGTGGGTACAGATTTACTAATAACCAAAGTAGATTCCTCCGGCAATCTGCTGTGGCATAGGCGTTATGGTTCGCCCGAAGTGCATGATTATGGATATGATTTC
>DDVC01000062.1 GCA_002345145.1 Bacteroidetes bacterium UBA2322 | reverse complement strand
GGGTGAATAGCTCAATTTATACATCAAACCGAGGCTGCACCCATTACAGGTGTACGGTTTCTTATGTTCAGAATTTTGGCTTATAATATCTTTGTCTTAATAGTTGGCAAAGCACAAACCCCAAACAACCATTGGTAAAAAACCTTGGGCAGTTTGGGGTTTAAAGGTAAGCAACATAGGCTTAGCCTATTTTTCAAATTGGAAATTCTTTTTCTGTCCTTGATATTTGAGGGTTTCCATTATGGCATTATCAAGGGTATTGTCTTTTGAGTCGGCAGATTTTTTGCTTTTCTCGTTGGCAATGTAAATTCTACGTTCTGCCTCTAATTGGTTAATTTTAGCCTGAATTTGCTTGCGTTCTTCGGCTTTTTGGTCTAAATAGGCTTTGCGTTGTTGGGGAGTGAGTTTTTTTAACTCATCGGGTAAATCTTCTTCGGGAATAGACTCCATGTTGAGCTTGCCTGCTTTTTGGGCATCTACCATATCCCACGAATCGGTTTTGTAGCTCGAAGATGCTTTGGTGGCAGCGCGTTGTGCGGCATTGGCTGAGCCGTATTTAGATGCGTTCATATCTTCGGTTTCTTGCATAGCTTTTCGTTTTTTACCCGATTCACCATAACCCAAGTAGGTATCGTTTAACTGACGGTTTAGCGTTAAAATTTCGGCATCTTGCGGGGCATCAATGTAGGCTATGGCTTGGTTTTGGTTAATGCTCATGTACTTGCCATCGGCACAGTTGGCGCCATCTTTCCACTTGGTGGCAATACCTTCGCTATCAGCACCGCAAAAAATGGTATTGATGTTAATGCCTTTGGCAATAGCTTCTTTGCAGGCTTCCAAATAGTGTACCGGACCTTGGGTGTATTCTTCATTACCGGCAATAAAAATGAGTTTGAGCATCATATTATCTTTGTTCCAGTCTAAATTTCTTACCGCCGATTGAATTACCTTGCCGCAGTACTCGCTGCCGCCGTAAGTGGTAAGCGAAAAAAGTTTTTCAGAAATAAGGTCAAGGTCGGTAGTAAACGGAACCACTCGCCTAACGTAGCCCGATTCTTGCGAAAGGCGGTCGTTGCCATATTCATACAGGGCAATTTCTATATCGGGTGTATTATTGAACTTATCGCGTGCCAGGGCAAGATCGCCCACCATTTTCCAGATTTGCGCGCGGGCTTGGTCTATTAAGCCGTCCATGCTGTTGCTGGTATCCAATAAAATGGCTACTTGAATAACAGATTTACCACCCTCGCCCGATGCACGGGCAACTTTGGCGGGGTCTATTTCTTCTGATTCGTTGCCGGAAGGCTCTGTGTTTGCTCTGTTTGAGTAGCCCGATGCCACATTTTGTTGTTGCTGCTGCATAGAATTTTGCAGGTCGGCTTGCTGAAGCGAATCGGGTTGCATTTTGCCCGATGTTTGCATGTTTTCGCGGGTGCTGCACGCGGTGTGTAACATGGCCATTAGCGCAAGAGCGATGAAAAGTTGTGTTTTCATGGTAAAAAATTAGTTGAAAAAAAGTGATTTGGTGTTAGTATTTAATTGGCTGGTTGCAGAGTGTATTGCTGCTGTTTGGCACGCCCGTTTTCGGTGCCCGAAAAGCTGACTGTGAGGGTAGCCGGATAAGTAAACCGGTAGGTAATAACCGATGGGTAGGGGGCTGTGGAGTTGGCAAAAACGAGGTTATCGGGGGTGGAATTGGGGGTTAGCCGGTATTGGGTGGTTTGTTGGGTAGCGGGGTGAGTAATGGTGTAAACCAATTGCTCTTGTTGTTCTGATATGGTGGCATTTTCAGTGTAAATCAGTTTACCCTGCTCATTGTAAGCGCTAATAGCGCCTGCGCCGGTGGGCAACCATTGTTCTACAACCGAAGGGGCGGAGGTAGTGCGCCAGTTTTTCCAGAGGTGGGTAATTTGTGCAAGCCCAATAGGAGTTGTTGGAACAGGATAAGAGGAAGCGGCGTTTGGTTTGGCAGCCTCATTTCGGGCTTTTGCTTTAGCGGGAGCAGTGGTTTTATCAGCTCTTTGTGCTTGGGTGGTTGTTTGCATAGGGGCAGATTTAGCGGCAGGCGGGTACTGTTGTTCGGCAGCAACATCGGCAGCGTTGGCTGTTGCTGCCATATCGGTTGCAGGCAGGTTAAGGTAGTATCGGGAAAAAACGGTATTGTTTTGGCTTTCGTTTGTTAGGGCAGTTTGTCCGGCAGTAGTGGCAGTAGTAGCGGGTACAGAAGCAGGGGAGCTTGCTGCCCGGGAAGCGGGGGGTGTGGCTGCCGGTTGGGAATCGGAAAATTTAGCGTTTGGGTTGTATTGGGCGCTTCTCTTTAAGGTTGGGGTTGCTTCAGTAATTGAAGGGGTAATTAACTTTTCATCAGCTAAGTTTTCTGATACTCCTTGTGCCAAATCTTCGGTTGAGAGGGAGGCAGATTCTTCAATTTGGGTAACTACGGCTAATGGCTGGTTTTGGTTTGGCGGTTGGTTTACATACAGGTACATTAACACAGAGGCGGCAACAAACAACAGTAAAGAAGCGGCAACAGCCAACCTAAAACGAGGAATTAACCTTTTTTGTGCAGGCGTTTTATACTGCGGCGGTTCTTGGTGTAGGCGTTGCTCTAATTTGTTCCACACCTCGCCCGACGGCATTTGGTTAAGTTGCCCTTGTTGTTCTTTAAATAGTTTGTCTATATCTTCTAACTTCATTGTTGTAATGGTTTTAGCTATGTTTGCAGCGCTAAGGGTAATGAGGTGTAATACTATGTGGTGGCTGCGGCTGCGGTTATGAACAATTATGGTTACTATGCTTTTGGGTTGGTTGGGCATAACATTGAGCGTTTAATAAGGCAGGCAGTGGTTAGGAAAAATGCAAGCCTTAGGTATTAATTGTTATGCAGGAGCAGGCAACCCTATGGCAAGCGGTTAAACGGGTTCTTCAATGAGTTTTTGCAACATGCGGCGCGCTTTGAGTAATTGAGATTTAGAGGTATTTACGCTAATTTGCATGGTTTGGGCTATTTCTTCGTGCGAGTAACCCTCTATAGCGTAGAGGTTAAAAACGGTTCGGTAGCCGGGCGGAAGATGGTGTAGGAGTTGTAAGAGGTCGGTATGGTGTAGGTTACTGTCGGTTTTTTGGAAAGAGGCGGGCTGAAAACTATCGTCTAATTCTTGCCAAGTAAGGTTTTTTTGGGCTTTTTGCCGGCGAATAAACATGAGGGCTTCGTTTACCATAATTTTTCTTATCCAGCCCTCTAAACTTCCTTTGCCTTCAAAACCGGGCAAGTGAGCAAATACTCGGTAAAAGCCGCTAATTAATACATCTTCGGCATCGGTTTGGTTATGTATGTATCTTCGGCATACGCCATACATTACCGGCGCAAATTTATCATACAGCAATCGCTGTGCATTACGGTTGCCTGTTTTACATTGTTGTATCAATTCTTGTTCTGTCACAATGAAATAGGTATGGGGTGGTGGTAATGGCTATACTGGTTAGGCATGGTTAAAACTGCATTCGAATATAACATTGGTTTAAACAAGGAAATTCAATTTTTTATTGTTTTATGCAGCAGCATCTGTTTTTGTAGATGCAGCTACACAAAGCGCGGGTGTCTTGGGCGGCAAAAAAAGCAAAAATTTGAGCAGCAAGCCAATTTGCTGAGTAGGAAAGTCTTAACTTATTCCAAAAAAGGCGTTTACTTTGCTATGGATTGATTTGTTCTACCGATACAGAGCCTGTAATGCCATTGTTCCAAATAACCTGTATGCTGTTGGTGCCTTGCCCCGATACTATGGCACCGCCGGTAACAGTCCATACATAGGTTGCACCCGGCACATTAGGCACAGCATACATTTCAGCGCCATTAACGCAAACACTGCTGCTGCCGGTAATGACTACGGTAAACGGCACACAACAATCGGGGGTTAAAAACTTTGATAAAAGGCGTATATATGCGGCTTGGGTGTAAATGGCGTTTTCGGTAATCTCCCACGAGTTTTGTGGCCAACTTGTGTTCCAGTCTTTGTATGATTTTTGGATAGGCTGGTTTTGTGGGGGCGATATGGTGCCGCCATACGACCCATCGGGCTGGTAGCTTGGGTTAACACCGCCGGGCATAAAGGCGGGCGCTGGTCCATATACCGATACGCCAACCCTGTCCCAAAGCGGATGCCCATCGGTAAACCAACTGTGGTAAAATTCATTTATGGAGTTTTCAGCCCCAAAATTACCCATATTGCTCAGATAGGCAAAACAGGTGGGATTAACCCCGTGCAAATAGTGCAAAAATCCCGATGCGGCATTTAGGTAGTTGGCAGCATTGGCAGCATTAAGGTTGTAAACGTTCATGCCGGTAAACATGCAGGCTTGCTGTGCTTTAAACTGGTTATTGCCCCATGTGTAGTTGTTATTTGCCATGTAGGCACGGTAGGCATCGGTTTGGTTTAAAAAGGCGGGCAGGTTATCGGCATTACCGGTGCTAAGGCTGTTGGCGTAGGTGTTTCTAATGTTGTTAACCACCGTTGGGGTAGCGCCGGCGGCTCTGCCGTAGTAAAGCAGCCCATCTTGATAAGGTGTTTCAAAGGGATAGGCATAACTCCACTGCATAAGATGTACCTGTTGGTAATTATTGTCAAAAAAGGTGCGGTAAGTAGCATTGCCGGTAAGGGCAAAGAGGTAAGCAGCGGCACAAACTTTTTTCTGAAACTTAAAATCGTTGCCATCTTCGGCTGCTACGTTCTGAAATCCGGCATTATTAAATGCCACATTAGGGTTGGCATCAGCCCAGTTCCATGCGTTTATGGCAGCGGTTTCTAAGGTATTAGCGTAAGTAGTGGCGGCTGCAATGCCCAAAGAGCGAAACACCACTGCGCCTAAGGCAAACATGGCAGCGCCGGTAAGGGTGGCAGTGGTAGAAGCTGCGCCATAACGCCTAAAAGCGGCATCGGAGCTGGGTGGACTGGCTGCGCTAAAATCGGTAACCGACACTTTATGCAGCAGCGAGCCGTTTGGCTGTTGCATTTTGAGCAGCCAGTCTAACTCCCATTTTACCTCGTCTAACAAATCGGGTATGCCGTTGCCCGATTCGGGAATATCGTAATCATCTGTCCACACATCAGGATTTTCCTGATAGGCAAGCAACATATCGGTAAGGGGCGAAAAGGTAAAATTGACGTACTTGTTGTAATCGCCGGCATCGTGCCAGCCCCCCGATAGGTTTCGGGAGGTGCTTGCAGAGGTATTGCTCACCAAGCGGCAATCGGTATCTTGCTGCGCTGCTACGTGGCAGGCTGTGGCATCTTGCCAGTTTGGGTGGGCATGGGGCGTGGCTTTGGGTGTGCCGCAGCGCTGGTAGAAAAAAGTGCGAACGGTTTGTTTCATTACCTCCCGATAAACACAGTTGCCAATGTCAAAATCATACGACTTAACATCGTTTGCCGAATCATAAATGTAATAACTGCCCGATGTGGTTAGTGCAGAAAAATTGAACCACCACACCTTATCGCCCGATTGGTCGTGGGTAGCGCCGCCGTTCCAAGCCGTTATTGCGCCCGAAAACACCACGCTGTTATCATCAACCCGACGCACCTGATACGTAGCAGCCGGAACAAAAGGAGTGGTTACATTATACCCCACCTGCGGATTGCTAATGACGGCAATTTTTTGAGCATCGGGTAAATAACCAAATTGGTCTATCTTAATCCGGTTATCGGTAGTGGTGGCTTGCAGGGTTGCTACAAACAGAACGCAAATTGAAAATGATAGACTACTAAACAAAAAATGTTGCATAACAAATTGGGTTTAATGTTTTGGGGGTAGTATAAAACCGATGATTTCGGCGGTATCGGTCATTTGGTTGGTAGGGAGGGTTGTGCATGGGGCAATTTTGGGTGTGCGCGTAAAGATACACCAAAATAACCATAACCTGTAATTAGCCATAAGTTTCAACATTTACTATCAGCCACTGCAACTTATAGGGTTATGATGTGTTTATGATTGTTGATAGTGTTATATACCCTAAGCTAAAGTTTCTACCGGATACTTAGCGGCTAATTAGTGTCGTCTTAATGAAAAAATATTTTCAATATTAAAACAAGTTATTAGCAGTGAACTACTATATAACTGTTGATATTGGTTATTTTACCGGCTTCTGTAAAAAAAGTTTACCAATCATATAAGGTTTGCCCGATAAGCCAACTAAAAATTGCCCACTACTAACCCAGCATTATATAACTTAAACCTCGCAATACAAAACCATGAGCAAAAAACAGTGGTACGAAACATTATTTGAAAACTACGCCCAACAATACGACAAGGAAGGTTTTGCACAGGGAACAATAGGAGAATGTAACTTTCTGGAAACAGAACTTGATTTTAACAAAGCCCTTAAAATACTTGACATTGGGTGTGGCACTGGTCGCCATTCAATAGAAATGACAAAAAGGGGTTATAATATAACCGGCATTGATTTGTCGGCATCTATGCTTAAAAGGGCAAAAGAAAAGGCGAAGCAAAATGGGGTAAAGGTGGATTTTTGGCAGCACGATGCCCGCAATTTACCCTTTGTGAAAGAATTTGATGTAGCAATTATGTTGTGCGAAGGCGGTTTTCCTTTGATGGAAACCGATGAAATGAACTACCAAATCCTTGAAAATGCTTCGCAAGCCCTAAAGCATAATGCAAAATTCATATTTACTACCCTAAACGGTTTGTTTCCGCTGTTTCACTCGCTCAACAATTTTTATACGGCAGAAGTGAAAGATGGAAATGCCTCCTACAACAGCCAAACTTTTAACCTAATGACGTTTAGAGATTACAATATAACAACAGTAGTAGATGATAACGGGGTAAAAAAGGAGCTTGAATGTAGTGAAAGATACTACCTACCCTGCGAAATTAACTGGCTGCTCAAAACTCTTGGTTTTACTACCATTGACATTTGTGGCGCAAAACTTGGCGCTTTTTCCCGACAAGACAGGTTAAAAACCGATGATTTTGAAATGTTGGTTATTGCCCAAAGGTAGATAAATCTGAAAATAATGCCTCCAATGATTTTATGAACCCAATAGAAAAACCAGTTATTGTGCCATAAAATTAAATATTAAAATCCAATGATTCACAATAAAGCTATGACTACTTTTTAATGTAAAACAAATCGGGATAGCGGTAAATCCAGCCCTTGCCTTCGCATTGTTTACACGGCACAGAGCTGCTGCTTTCTTTGTATCCTACCGCCCACCAGAAGTAGCTTTTTTCTTTAATACCCAACTTACCCCAGCCGCCGCAAGTTTTGCAACGCTGCCGGCGTTTGTATTCTAAATTCCACAAATAACGCACCCACAGCGTAACCATTAAAATGAAGCCCATATAGGTCATAACATATCCGCTTGCCCTAACCCAGTCGGCAAAATATACAAGCAAATAAGAACCAATAATACACAACACCCCCATAAAAGCTCTTTCGCTCCACACCTTTGTCCAGTGCAAAATAATAAATGCGCCGTAATACAGCATAAAAGCAAAAAACACCCAAAGGTAAACATGCTCAGCAGCGTTTACTCCCAGCAAAAACCGAAGCAGGTAAACCCCTATGAGCATTAAAAAAACAAGGTCTTCATAATCGGAATACCGGTAAAACCTAAAAGCAATGGCTACACCAAACAGCGCCACCAAACCCTTGTATTGATTATCAGTTACCATATAATCAGCGCCCAAAAATTGAAATCCGTGATGATGCCAAACGTCGAAGGTAAAAAAACAATAAACCGGCAAAGCTAAGGTAGCCAATGTAAGTAAAGACAACCGCAGCCTGAAATTAATGATAGTACTTTCTTCAATAGCATAATGCAACCCGTTAGCCAATAAAACTACGCCGCCCGATATAATAAGAATAACAAGGTATAACACAGGGTTAAAAGAGCTAAAATCCATAAGCTGATAATTGAAGATAATAGTTGTAGCCAAAACAATAAGAACAACAGTAAACAATGAGCAGCCCAAAATGCCTTCCGCTTTACCGCCGTGTTATTTCGGTTTTCTGCCGTATTTTAGGTTAAATTATTTGGCAAACACAAAAATACACCCTATTTTTCCCAATCTTTTCATTAACCCGATAAAATTCTTTTTGCCATGTCATTTTTTAACAAATTCTCAGGCGAATTTATTGACATCATTGAATGGCTCGACCCCACTCAAAATACGATGGTTTACCGTTTTGAGCGACACAACAACGAAATTAAAAATGGCGCTAAACTAACTGTCCGCGAATCGCAGATTGCCGTTTTTGTTGACCAAGGACGGCTTGCCGATGTATTTGTTCCGGGCATGTACACCCTTAATACCCAAAACCTGCCTATTCTTTCTACCCTTAAAGGCTGGAAATACGGCTTTGAAAGTCCCTTTAAAGCCGAAGTTTACTTCATCAACACCAAAAACTTTACCGATTGCAAATGGGGCACCAAAAACCCGGTTATTATGCGCGACCCCGAGTTTGGACCCATGCGCCTGCGCGCCTTTGGCACTTACGCCATCAAAATAACTGAGCCAACTAAGTTTATTGAAGAAATTGTTGGAACTGCCGGTCATTTTACCGTAGAAGACATCGCCGACCAACTGCGCAACATCATCGTTGCCCGATTTACCGATACCCTTGGCGAAAGCAAAATACCTATTCTTGACCTTGCCGCCAACTACGACGAAATGTCGAAATACATTCACCAGCGCATTTCGCCCGAATTTAACGAATATGGTATCTCACTAACCAAATTCTTCATCGAAAACGTTTCGTTGCCGCCCGAAGTAGAAGAAGCCTTAGACAAACGCACCAAAATGGGTATAGTGGGCGACCTTAGCAAATACATGCAGTTTCAAACCGCCGAAGCCATTGAAAAAGCCGCCGAAAGCAACTCCGAAGCCAACGCCGGCATAGGGCTGGGCATGGGTTTGGGTATGGTAAACCAAATGATGAACCAAATGAACAAACAAACCACACAAGATAATAACCAAACCACACAAAACATTACCCCTCCCAAACTGCCCGAACCTCTACAAATTTTTGTAGCCCAAAACGGTAAACAAACCGGGCCGTTTACCGATGAAGAACTCAAACAACTCATTAGCCAAGGCGCACTCACCCGTCAAACCTTAGTTTGGAAAGCCGGCATGAGCAATTGGGCTCCCGCCAATACCCTTGCCGAACTTGCCCAATTACTCCAATCGGTGCCCCCACCGCTGCCGCCCATCGGGTAAAGTGGGTAGTTTTGGTAGATTGTATCGGGTAGGAGTAGTGGGTACCCGACACTAAGAAATAACAACTATTTTTTACCTTTGCGAGAAACAAAATCGGTTAGTAGTGGGTAGTGCGTAATTCACTAATCACTACCCAAACTCTTCACTTTTCACTCTTCACTTTTCTTTTTCCCCATGCCCCAGCCTACCTCTGCCGAATTGGTTTTTAAAGACCTCAAATGCACCAACTGTGGGGCAGTGTTGATTTTTAAACCCGGTGTTCAAAAATTGGTGTGCGAATACTGTGGCGCCAATAACGCTATTGCCGTAGGCGATGAGGTAATTGAAGAAATTGATTATGATGCTTTTGTGCAGGATTGTTATGACAGTGAAGATATGCAAACCGTACTCCTTGCCCACTGCGATGCCTGTGGCGCAGAAACTACCCTTCCGCCCAATGTAACCGCCACCTCCTGCCCGTTTTGCAGCAGCAGTTTGGTGGTAAAAGGCGCTACTACCAGCCAAATAATAAAACCAAAGGGCATTTTACCTTTTAAAATAGAACAGCAAGACGCCTCGCAACGCTTTTCTAAATGGCTCCGCTCCCTTTGGTTTGCACCTTCCGACCTTTTGCGCTACGCCTCGCAAACCGACCGATTAGTGGGTATTTACATTCCTTACTGGACTTACGACAGCCACACCACCTCTAACTATACCGGCAAACGAGGCGACAACTATACCGATTACGTAACCCAAGCGGTTATGGTAAATGGTAAAACAGAAATGCAACGGGTGGCTGTCATAAAAACCCGATGGTCGCCCGCCGGCGGACAAGTGCGCGTGTTTTTTGACGATGTGCTGGTGCTTGCCTGCACCTCACTGCCTGCACCCATTGTAAATGCCCTTGAACCCTTTGACCTTAAAAATTTAGCGCCCTTTAACGAGCAATACCTCAGCGGATTTAGGGCAGAACGCTATCATGTAAACATAAAAGACGGCTTAGAGCAGGCAAAACAAAAAATGGACGTTGCCATTAGGCGAGCCGTTTGCACCCAAATAGGAGGCGACCATCAGCAAATAGACCACCTGCATACTACCTTTTACAGCATTACCTTTAAACATATTTTGCTGCCCATTTGGATTAGCTCCTACCGATACAGCGGCAAAGTTTACCGATTTGTTATAAACGGCAGAACCGGTACGGTGCGCGGCGAGCGCCCCGTAAGCGCCATAAAAGTAACCTTGTTTGTGCTGTTTATTATTGCCATTATTGCCCTTATGGTTTTTTTGTCAAACCAAAACTAACTTCCGGTTGTTTGGGTAGGGTTATGGAAACATCTTCCTCACCCCAAAAGGCTGCTTTGGTCATAATTTGGGTTTGCTTTTGGCTAATGCTACTTGCCTTGCCCCTGCAAGCACAAACCGATTCCACAGCCTCCCGAATACCTTTTGCCCAAAAAGCCACACAGCCCAATACCGCCCGCATTATTGGCGTTACCGGCGCTGCCCTTACCGCCTATGCCGCCTCTATGTTTTGGCTCAACCACGAGTGGTATTCGCAGTACGACCGAGGCAGGTTCCGCTTTTTTAACGACAATGCCGAGTGGAACCAGATAGACAAAGCCGGACATATATGGACAGCCTACTCCCAAAGCCTTACCACCATGCGCATTTACCGCTGGGCAGGCGTACAGCAGCGCCCTTCCTCTTACATTGGCGGCTCGGCGGGTTTCACCTTTCAGCTCGGCATTGAAATTTTAGACGGTTTCTCCGAAAAATGGGGAGCTTCGGCAGGCGATATACTTGCCAATACCGCCGGCGCTGCCTGGGCAGTAGGGCAAGAACTGCTCTGGCAAGAGCAACGCATCAGGATTAAATACTCTGCCCATATTGCCAATTACAGTAAATATCCCGATGTAGTGCAGCAACGCGCCAAAGATTTATACGGCACTGCACTGCCCCAAAAACTGCTCAAAGACTACAATGCCCAAAGTTATTGGTTATCGGTAAATCCATCTGCATTTATGCAAACCAAACCGGCTTGGTTTCCACGCTGGTTTAACATAGCGGCGGGCTACAAAGCTGCCGGTTTGTTTGGCGGTTTTGAAAACGTATGGACAGATGAAGAAGGCATTACCCACAACTATACCCATATTGACAGAGAACGCATTTTCTTTATATCGCCCGATATAGACCTTAGCCGCATCAACACCCGTTCAAAAGCGCTTAAATTTTTGTTTAACTCATTAAACATTATTAAAATTCCGGCACCGGCTATATCGGTATCCAACAGCGGTAAGTGGCAGGGATATTGGTTGTATTGGTAAGCTCAGGATTTATTTGCGCAGCAAACCAATGATTTCTTTGTTGGTTTCGGGTTTAAGAGCAGTAAGTTTACCGGTTTTAAACAGGGGGTAATAATCGGGTCCGTTTTCCAAATACAGCCGGTTTTGCGAGTTGGCAGAGAGGTTGATGAGGTCAAAATCATCTTTCAAAAAATCTTTCTGCGCAGCAACCAGCAGCGAATTTTCACCAAGCATATACATAGGTTCTTCCGTTTCTACATGGCTCACAGCTACGGTAAGTCTATCCGTATTGGCAGCAATATCGGGGTTATCTGCCGGGGGCAGCGCCATGGCGGCAGGCGCTTCTTTTTTCACTACCGCAACAACTTTGGTTACATCGGGTCTATATGATGAGACGCTTATGTTTGCTGCTTTTTCAGTAGGTTCTGAATAATATGCCCTGCTTTCACTCTTTTCTTGTTGAACAACTTTGTCGGCAGATTCCAATTTAGTTATCATTTGATTTGCCTCATCTGTACTTGGAGCTGTTTCTTGAACAATCTGTTCGGAACTTACTACCTTAGTATCATCTCTCTGTTGAAGAAATACCACTAAAACAACACTCAAAACAATAACCAGCAAAGCCGCCACACTTGCGTATTTAAAGTAGCGGTTGGTTATCAGGTTTCTTGCCCTGCCTAAATTGGGAGCGGGTTTTTGAGAAGCGGCTGTTTCCTGCCTTTCATAGTTAGGCAACCCAATGCGGAATTGGGTGTATCCGGTTTGTTGTGCGGGCATGTTGGCTTCAATTTTACCGGCAGCCATTTTTAGTTTGGTTTTCAGCTCTTCTCTTTTTGCCTTTTTAATAGCGGCACAAATAATCTGTTCTGTATGTAAGGCATCGGCAAAAACAGGGTCATTCTCTATAAGCGATTTTACCAATTTTAATTGTTTGCCCGATAAATCACCTAATACATATTGCTCTATCAGTTCGTATTGTTTTGGTGTAGGCTGCATAATTTATGATTTTAATTTTTTAATAATTCCACATTTTTCTCTTAATTGTTTCAGGCATTTAGCCTTTTGTTGTTTGGCGGTATCGGCATTGTTATAACCCAACTTTCGGGCTATTTCTTCAAATTTGTAACAATTCCAGTAAAAAAGGGTTAAAACTTTTTGGCAATTTTCACCCAATTTGTTCACAAAAGTTTTCATCATTTCATTTATCAGCCTATCCTCTTCCTCGTTATAATCCTCTACTTTAACGTTTACAAACTCAGGCATAGTATCGGTAAGCATGGCAGATTTACCTTTTCGGCGCAGTTCTTTGAGCCACAAATTTCGGGCAATAGAGTATAAATAAGTATTTACCGAGCAAGTAAGCCTAAAAGCAGGATTTTGCACTTTTTCAAAAACGGTAATTACCGCTTGTTGGGCTATATCGTTTGCCTCATCATATCCGCCTTTGTTTTTCAACACAAAATTAATGAGGCTGGCGCTGTGTTCATTATACAGATAATAAAGGCAATTTTCATCGCCATTCTTTAAGGCAAGAAGGAAATCCGTATCAGAAGAATAACTGCAATAAGTAGGCATTGGCTAAGTTAATCGGGATAAATGGTGGGTTACTGTGAAATGGTTATTTATTCTGCATTGGCAAAATTAAGTAAATGCCTTGAATTGTATGCTTTTTTACTCCGATTAAATGCCCTAACAACATTTTTTTTCAAAAAAAGCAAAAAAGTACAAAAAGGCGGGTTACTTTTTTCTACTACCGGTATTAAGGTTGTAAGTGTTCAATAAAGATGCGATAACAGATAGAATGGTTATACGAGATGATGCCTTTAACTCTTAAGATGCTTGTATGTTGCTACCTCTTTTACCCGATGCTGTACAATGCCGCCCACACTAAACCCGATTAACCGCCACGATGAGAACTACATTTTACCATAAACCATGATGCAACAGAAATATCAGCCTCGCAACCCTTTACTGCCTTGCGAGGCTGATTTGTAAAACAAACACCCCAATTGTTGCCAATAATCACTGAAACACCACTAACAACAACATCATCATCATCAAAATTCACTTCACCATGTTAAATGCAATTAAAAAGTGTTTAGAAGCTCAAAATTGGATGTACAGTGAGTTGGCATGCCGGCAGCATCAAATTATCCAGTTACAAGTACATGGCAGTAACGGCGCTGCCAATGTTGTAATTGATGTTTACGAAGCTGCGGTTATGATAGTTGCCATTTGCCCTACTTATGCCCCGGCAGCTAAAAGACCGGCTATGGCAGAACTGCTCACC
Source organism: Bacteroidetes bacterium UBA2322 (assembly GCA_002345145.1). GTDB lineage: Bacteria > Bacteroidota > Bacteroidia > Chitinophagales > UBA2359 > UBA2359. The sequence continues at coordinate 14,885 of DDVC01000062.1, read as the reverse complement.
CGAATCAATTACCAAATGCTGCTTGGTAATTTTGACATGGATTTTGATGACGGTGAAATACGTTATAAAGTTTGCTGGAGTTTTGACCACACCTCCCCTACTCCAGACCAACAGATAGAGCAAAACCTGTTCACCTGTATTGAAATGCTTGACTACTATCTGCCCGCCGTAATGAAGGTTTGTTATGGCAATTTACCACCTGTTGCAGCGCTTACGGTACTCCGGAACCAAATTGTACCAATACTTAACTAAAACAATAATTAAATTTTACTTACTTTTCACAAACCAATTTTTAGCATGAAAAAAATTTTATTTCTCTCATTGATTCTACTTGGATTTTCTGTTACCGCTTTTAGCCAATCCTCAAATGTGCGTGTAAGCGGACACGTGCGCAGCAATGGCGCTTATGTGCAACCGCATGTGCGTACTGCGCCCAACTACACCAATCGGGATAATTACTCTACCAAACCTAATGTAAACCCATACACCGGTAAAGTAGGTACTAAACAGCCCGATTACAAGTACTACAATCCCGCGCCCCGCCGCAGCAAAAACTCATTTGGATTTTAAAACCGGTTTTCTGTTCCCAGCACATGGCAGGATAGTTCTTTAAACTATCCTGTTTTTTTCGGTTGCCGGTATTGGTATTTGGTAGATAGTATCGGGTAGATGGTACATGGTGGTAGTGGGTAATTCATAATTCATAATTCATAACTACCCACTAACAACTAACCAAATTTTCCCTATTTTTGCAGGGCAAAACAACTCATTATGTCGGTTTCCCATTTTCTTAACCATTTACAGGTTTCCAAGCACAGTTTAGAAGCCTATTTTGAACCATTCAGAGAGCAAATAATTGGCTACAACCAGCATTTTTCCACCCCTTACGGCAATAAACGCTTACTATATGCCGACTGGACAGCCAGCGGCAGGCTGTATGCCCCTATTGAAAATACCATTGCCCACCAAATGGGAGCATTCATAGGCAATACCCACACCGAAACCAGCGAAACCGGCAAAACCATGACCCTTGCCTACCACAAGGCACAACAAATAATAAAGAAACATGTAAACGCAAGCAAAACCGATGTATTGCTGCTTGCAGGTTCGGGCATGACGGGGGCGGTAAACCGATTACACCGCATACTTGGCTTGCGCCTGCCCGAAAAATGGGCTCCACTGCTGCATATTCCCGAATCGGAGCGTCCGGTAGTGTTTGTTACCCACATGGAACACCACTCCAACCACACCTCATGGTTAGAAACCATTGCCACCGTAGAGTGCATTTTGCCCGATGAACAGGGATTGGTTAACCTGCCCTATTTAGAAAACTTGCTCCAAAAATACCATGACCGACAAATTAAAATAGCATCGGTAACCGCCTGCTCCAACGTTACCGGCGTACAAACACCCTACCACCAAATTGCCCGCATTATGCACCGGCACGGAGGTTTGTGTTTTGTTGATTTTGCCTGCTCCGCCCCTTATATCAACATTAACATGCACCCTGCCGATGAAGAGGCTAAATTAGATGCCATTTATTTTTCGCCACACAAGTTTTTGGGTGGTCCGGGCTCGCCGGGTATTCTCATTTTTGACGCTAAACTTTATACCAACAAAGTACCCGATTGTCCGGGAGGTGGCACAGTAGCTTGGACTAACCCGTGGGGAGAACACAAATTTTTAGAAGACATTGAAGCCCGCGAAGACGGTGGCACTCCTGCCTTTTTGCAAACCATTAAAGCTGCCCTTGCCATTCAACTGAAAGAGAAAATGGGTATTCAAAATATACTGGAGCGCGAAAAAGAACTGCTGCACCCGCTTTTTGAAGGGCTTAAAAAAATTAAAGGCTTGCACATTCTTGCCGAAAATATAGCCAACAGGCTTGGTGTTGTTTCCTTTTATATAGACGGTTTGCATTACAACTTGGGCGTAAGGCTGCTAAACGACCGTTTTGGTATTCAGGTGAGGGGCGGCTGCTCTTGTGCCGGTACTTATGGGCATTTTTTGCTCAATATATCAGAAGGCGTATCGCACCATATTACCCACCAAATAGATGCCGGCGACTTAACCAACAAACCCGGCTGGATTAGGGCTTCTATTCACCCCACTATGACCAACGCCGAAATTGAAACCCTTGTTGATGCCATTGCGCAACTGGCGCAAAATTTCCACCTATGGGCTGCCGACTACCAATATAACCCGCATACCAACGAGTTTACCCATAAAACCTATCCCGATACAGTAGCAGCAAGGGTAAATGAGTGGTTCGTCTGATTTACCGGCGCAGCCTGCCCAACAGCAAATACACCTCTGCCCCTACCACAGACCTCATAGGGTTTAGGTTGGTAAATACCGCTATTTCTATGCCAAAACGCTTGAGCAGCCATACCGATAAAGCCCCTCTGACAGACAAACCTGCGCTTAGTTTCATTTCCCGGTATATATGATAGTTGCTGCCAAACCAACCGCCGTTTTGTGGGGTAAAATGTGCCTCGTTGTAGAGCAACAGCCCCGGTCCTGCCGATAGCTCATACCTCACCGGCTTGGCGTTCAGGGCTTTGTGAAACTTAAACATGGTATTGATAAAATGAGCATAATCATCAGGCTGGCAATTGCCAAAAATACATAAACCGGGCTGGTAATCTGACGGCATATTTTTGGCTCGGGGAGTAAAAAACCGATAACTCACCTCAAACCCTGTGTTTTTGGCAGATACATAGTTTAACCCCACACCCAAACTGCCTCCGGTACCGCCGCCACCGCCCAAATTAAGGTAAAAGCTGCTGCTGTAGGGAGCAAGTTTTGGGGCACCAGAAGGTTGAGCATTAGCCTTTTTGGGTAAAAAAGTAAATAGCAAAAAACAGAGCCCGATAAAATTGGGTAAACTTTTAGTAAGCATAGGCGTTAAGGTAGGTATTTATGGTAAAGCAATTGTGCAAGGCGCAAATAAATGCCCAAATATAGCCATTTTACACCCAAACCGACAAACAAATACAGCAATGTTTCAACTGAAAGGTATTAAAAAGGGTTATTTATCGGGTTTTTTGTGCCGGTTGCATTAAATTTGCACTTTTTTGGCACATTACGCTCTCCTATTACATCGGGTTTTTGCCGCAATAAGTAAAACAAACAGGTTTTGAACGCAACATTGGTTATTGAACAGTACCCTTATTGGTACATCATTTTATGTTTAGCATTGGGCAGTTTGTACGCCCTGTTTTTATATTTTAAAGATACCACTTTTAAAGAAGCCGGCGCTAATAGGCAACTTTTACAGGCTGTTATGGCTTTTTTCAGGGCAGTGGCAGTAGCAGGCATAGCTTTTTTGCTCCTGTCGCCCCTGCTCAAATCGCGCCATACCGATGTGGTAGAACCCTATATTTTGCTGCTGCAAGACAACTCAGCATCGGTGGGGTTATCATTCAGGCAAGCATCGGACTCATCGGAATACATCAATAAAATAAACAAACTTGCTCAGGATTTATCCGGCAATTACAAAGTAGCTCCCTACCATTTTGGCGCTGACGTTAAAGATGGACTTCGATATTCGTTTGACGAAAAAGTTACCGATATTTCCAACGGATTAGACAAACTGTACAACAATTTTGCCAACCAAAATGTGGGCGCGGTAATTTTGGCTACCGATGGCATTTACAACCAAGGCAGTAACCCCGTTTATACCGCCAACCGGTTTAATGTGCCGTTTTTTTCTATTGCTCTGGGCGATACTACTCCCCGCCGCGATTTGGTGGTGGACAAAGTACTGCACAACCGCATTGCTTACCTTGGCGATAAATTTACCATTCGCATTGACGTATCGGCAAAAAACTGCAACGCCGAAACCGCCTCCCTCAGCATTTACAAGGGCAAAGGCAATACCCAAAAACTATTTGGTAAAGCCGTAAAAATTGAGGGCAACAATTTTATTTACTCCGAAGAAGTAACCCTTGATGCCGATACGCCGGGTATTCAGCAATACTCCATTCAGCTATCTACCCTATCGGGCGAATTGACCACCCAAAACAACCGACAAGATATTTTTGTGGAGATATTAGACAGCAGACAAAAAATATTGCTGCTTGCCAATAGCCCTCACCCCGATATTGCAGCGCTTAAACAGGCAATAGAAATAAACAAAAACTACCAAGTAACCACTGCTTTTGCCGGCACATTTAACGGGTCGGTGCGCGATTTTGATTTGGCTGTTTTACACGGTTTGCCTTCTGCCACCAATACCGCAGCCACCATTATAGACCAATTGAAAAGCGCTAATATACCGCTTTGGTTTATTGTAACTGCCCAAACCGCACTGCCAAACCTAAACCAAGTGCAAAGCATAGTGCAAATAAGCGGCGCAGCCGGCAGCCCCAATCAGGCAAAAGCAGAATTGCAACGCAATTTCAGCTTGTTTACCTTTGAAAACGAACTGGCGCAAAACCTGCAAACCCTACCCCCGTTACAAGTACCCTTTGGGCAATACAAGGCTGCCCCTACTGCTCAGGTACTGCTCAAACAAAAAATAGGCAGTGTAAATACCGATTACCCCCTACTGGTATTGGAGCAGGCTACCGGCTACAAAATGGCGGTGCTTTGTGGAGAAGGCTTATGGCGTTGGCGCATTTTTAATTACAAACAACAACAAACCCACGACGCTTTTAATGCCATCATGGCAAAAATTACCCAATACTTATCGGTTAAAAACGACAAACGCAAGTTTAGGGTAAACCAACCCAAAACCCTTTACACCGAAACCGAACCCGTTACCTTTGATGCCGAACTGTATAACGATAGCTACCAATTAGTAAACGACCCCGAAGTAAACATCAACATTGCCAACGAAGAGGGTAAAACCTATAACTTTACCTTTTCAAAAACCGCTAAGGCTTATACCCTAAACGCCGGCATTTTACCGCCGGGCAACTATACCTACATTGCCAAAACCGCATGGGCAGGTCAAGAATACAAAGCTCAGGGCAGTTTTAGCGTGGTACCACTGCAATTAGAAACCGTGCAAACCGTAGCCAACCACCAAATACTGCACCAGCTTTCCCAGCGAAACGGCGGCGCAGTGGTGTATCCGCAAAACATAGATTCGTTGGTAAGCTATATACAGCAGCAGCCCAATATAAAGCCGGTTATGTATAACAGCTTTAAAACTCAGCCACTCATTAACCTCAAATGGTTGTTCTTTTTCTTGCTCCTGTTTTTATCTGTAGAGTGGTTTGTACGCAAGTTTTTGGGCGGATATTAATTTTTTCATAATTTTATGGCAAAATTACCCGCTATAAAAAAACTGTTGATAACAAACAGGTGTGTAAAGCCTGCACAGAAGGGCGCAAAGCAGTAGAATTTTAGCAAGTTCAATAAAAAATACGCATACAGCGCCGGTTAGGTATGGCGCATTGTATGCGTATTTTGTATAGTATGGCAGACCCCTAAAAGTGGGGCAGTTTTTTTGTTACATAAGCTCCAGAACCAAAGCAGAAGCTCCGCCACCGCCGTTACAAATACCGGCGCAACCAATTTTACCGCCTTTGTGTTTGAGGGCAGAAATGAGTGTGCAGGTAATACGCGCGCCCGATGCTCCTATGGGGTGCCCCAGTGATACAGCTCCTCCTAATACATTCACTTTATCGTGGCTAAGGTTCATTTCTTTCATATTAGCCAAGGCAACCACAGAGAAAGCCTCGTTAATTTCAAAAAAGTCCACATCGGCAAGGGTTAAACCGGCTTTGGCAAGGGCTTTTGGCATGGCAAGACTCGGAGTAGTAGTAAACCACTCGGGTGTTTGCCCGGCATCAGCATAACCACGTATTTTAGCAATGGGTTTAATGCCCAATTGTTCGGCTTTTTGTTTACTCATCAGCACTAAGGCAGCCGCGCCGTCGTTAATTTTTGAAGCATTTACGGCGGTAATGGTGCCATCTTTGTCAAAAGCAGGTTTCAGGGTAGCTACTTTTTCCCAAATGATATTTTTGTATTCGTCGTCATCGGTAACAGTAGTAACTTTACCTTTTCCGGCATTAATTTGCACCGGCATCAGCTCATCGGCAAAATAACCGTTTTGGTGAGCGGCGGCGGCTCTTTTGTAAGATTCTATGGCGTAGGCATCTTGGTCTTGGCGGGTAAAATTCATTTCACGGGCACAAATTTCGCCGCAGTTGCCCATCATATAACCCTTGTAGGGGTCTTGTAGCCCGTCTCGCACAATGGCATCTACTACCTCGCCATTGCCGTATTTCATACCCCATCGGGTTTTTGTGAGGTAGAAGGGGGCATTGCTCATGCTTTCCATTCCACCGGTTATGACCACATCGTTATCGCCGGTAAGAATAGATTGAGCGCCCAACATTATGGCTTTCATGCCCGATGCGCAAACTTTGTTAATGGTGGTGCAAGGAATAGTAACCGGAAAACCGGCAGCTAAAACAGCCTGTCGAGTAGGCGCCTGACCCGTGTTGGCAGTTAATACGTTGCCCATTATTACCTCGTTTATTTCTTTGGGGTCAATGCCGGCACGGGTTACAGCTTCTTTCATGACCATAGTGGCTAATTCTACAGCGCTCAGTGCTGCTAAACTGCCTCCAAAACTGCCTATGGGCGTGCGCGCCATAGATACAATATATACTTCGTTCATGGTAAATTATGAGTTATGAATTATGAGTTATGAATTAGGAGTTATGAATTAGGAGTTTTGAGTTACCTACTACCAAAACTACCCACTACCAAATTAGTACTCGGTAAGCAGTTCGTAATGGCTTTTAAGTTCAAGGGCACGTTTTTTAACCACTTCAGCCTTGTCATAAGCTGCCATGGGCACAAACATAGTGCCTTCCTTTGATTCGTAGAGTTTATCTATTACCTCAAACTCTTTGTCGCGGTATGCAATCCATGCAAGTTGCACCGTGCGCAAGGCTTTTTTTTGCTGTTCGTTGCATACACCTTGCAGTAGTTTATAGTATTTGTTCAGCTCGGCATCCCATTCCTTATACGCTTTTTCTATGCAGTTTACTGTGCCTGTAGTAGATGGGTTTTTATCCATACACAGGTCAAGGGCACTATCAATAGGGTGTTTACCCTCACTGTTGTTTTGAGCTATGGTTGGTAACACCGCTACCAATAGCAACGTTGCACATAGAGCAAAAAATCGGGATAAAAGCATGTTTAGTTATGAGTGATGAGTTATGAGTGATGAGTTGTGAGTGATGAGTGATGAGTTGTGAGTGATGAGTTGTGAGTGATGAGTTACCGACTACCAGCCTGATTTTGTTTCACGCAAAGGCGCAAATTAGTGGTTACTTCTTAGTACCCACTACTGAATACCGACTACTCAATACCAAGTACCATCTTACTGAATACCCGATACCGACCACTATCTACCAACTGCCATATACCTACTACTGAATACTCAATAGCAAGTACTAATGGAGTGTTTTACCAATTAGCAAACGTAGCAGTTTTTCGCCAAGTGTGTAAGGTGCATAGCGTATGGAAAGGTCAACTAAGGTAGATTTAAACATAACTGCTTTCTTATGCGAGAAAGTATCAAAACTGTATTTACCGTGATATGCGCCAATACCGCTTTCTCCTACGCCGCCAAAGGGCATATTGGCGTTGGTCATTTGCGCTACTGTTTCGTTAATGCCTACACTGCCCGATGAGGTTTCGTTCAGCACACGGTTTTTTATAGCCGAGCTTTCGGTAAACAAGTACAGCGATAGCGGTTTGGGGCGGCTATTGATAAACTGAATAACCGTATCTAAATTGTCATAGTCTAAAATGGGCAATAGTGGTCCAAAAATTTCTTCTTGCATAACCAAATCATCGGGGCTCACGTTTTCCAGTAGCGTAGGTGCCATATATCGGGTTGCTTCATTGGTATTACCACCTACTATCACGTTGCCACATTCCAGCATACTTTGCAATCGCTTAAAATGTCGGTCATTGATAATGCGGCTATAATGGGGGCTTTGTTCCGGGTTTTCGCCCAACATGTTCATGAGTTCTTGCTTAATAGCCACTACCAATTCATGTTTTACCGACCTGTGTACAAAAATATAATCGGGAGCCACGCAGGTTTGTCCGGCGTTAAACAGTTTACCCCACAAAATACGGCGAGCAGTAAGTTGTATTTTGGCATCGCTGTGCACAATGCAAGGGCTTTTACCTCCCAGTTCAAGGGTAACGGGGGTTAGGTGTTTGGCGGCAGCGGCATACACTATTTTACCCACCTGCGGACCACCGGTGTAAAATATATAATCGTACTGTTGCTCCAACAGGGTTTGGGCAACTGAGGCATCGCCCTCAAAAACCGCTGCATAATTGGACGAAAACGTTTGACGGATAATTTGGGTAGATATTTTAGATACATTAGGCGCTAATTCCGATGGCTTGAGCATAGCACAGTTACCTGCCGCCAATGCACCTACAAGAGGTGAAAACAACAACTGAAACGGGTAGTTCCACGGGGCAATAATGAGTACTACGCCATATGGGTCAGAATAAATTTTACTGCTTGCCGGAAAATGAAAAAAGGGCGTTGTTACCGATTGGGGTTTTGCCCACTTTTTTAAGTTTTTGATTGCCAAATCCAACTCCGATAAGGTAACCGCTATTTCGGTGCCGTAAGCCTCTAATGCCGGTTTGCCTAAATCTTTTTTTACGGCTTCCATTATTTGAGCCTCCTGTGCCACAATAGCTTTTTTCAGTTTTTTCAATTGTTCCAACCTAAAATCTATGCTTTTGGTGGCGTGTGTAGCAAAAAACTTTCGCTGCTGCTGTAGTGTGGTAACTATTTCAGAATCGGGAAATAGCGAGGTTGCCTGTGCGGGCGCTTGCATATCGGTAGTGAGCATGGCAGTTCATGTTTAATTGTTGGTAAAATAGTTTTGTGCCAACCGGCTTGCAAATATACAAACAAGTGTGTTAAACTGTTCAGTATGGCACTATTTATTGCTCAAATAACCGTAAACAAAAGTAGCTGGCACTCTTTTTGATACATTAAAAGTAATTTTGTGGCTGGCGCATGAGCCTTGTAAGCACAATTGTCTTATGTGTTATAGACTTAAGCGCCAATCATTACCCTTACTAATTATTAACTTAATACCACTCATGTCATTTAACCACCTCAAATCTCTAAACTATGCGAATGGCAATGCTATGTATTGCACTTTTTCTCATCTTTTCTTCCACCTCCGTTTATGCCCAGCTTTTTTGCACCAATAATTCAAACTATCCCGTTTGGGTAGCGGTTGGGTACAACTACATGCCCAATAACCCCGATGAAATAGGCGCAAACGTTAATAACGTATGGGTTACAGAAAGTTGGATTATGTTAAAAGTGGGCGAAACTGCACAACTATCTACCCACATAGGGTATGACCACACCTATGGAACAAAAACAAACTTTTATTACTATGCGTACCAACCTACTCCAAATGGTAAAATATGGGCAGGCAACAGGCAGTTGCTCATAGATATTAACCCGCCCGAGGTGGACCCGCACGTATTTAAAACCCGTATTTTGTTTGCCAACAGAATAGACCTGTATCAAGACCGACCTTCATTGCAGTATGCCAAATTTAGGATGGTACCCCTTGAAAATCCCGGATATTATACCGTTGTTTTAGAACAAGACGACCCCGATGACGGAATGTACTATCCGGTTATGCATGGAGATGAATAAAACTTTCAGATTCCCTGCGTTAATTTTAGCACAATTTTACTACTTCCGTAGTAACAAAAAAATAAACTTATCAAGCGCCGGCGGTTGTAATAACCCGTTGGCGCTTGTTTGTTTTAGTACAAGAGCTTGTTTTAAATTTGTTTGTTCTAAGTTTATTTAGTTATTTTGCCCCCATTATTTGCACAAGTGCATGGTAGCCGTTTTTTTACCCCAAAATAACCAACTTAACCCCTGCATTCCTACTACATTGGTTGTTTTTTTTATTAAAGAGCTTTTATCCCCCCAACAACACACCTTTTATGAGCAAAATTCCGGCACACAAGATAGAAAGGTTCATAACCGAATTTTTTACCCCCGATGACCTCACCGGCAACCTTTATACCCATAGCCGCGTGCCGGCGCTGGCTATTTTGCGCCTCTCTGCACAGTTCCCCTCTTTAAATATGGCTGCCGAAGATATTGTTCTGCTGTACGACAAAAATACAGGCGTTGCCAACCAAGGTTTTTTACTCACCAGCGCTAACCTCCATTTTGCCAAAGGATTTTTACCTTTTGCCCAATTTGGTCAACTTTTTAATGCCGATGGCAGCCTAAAACTTGCTCTGCCCGATATGAGCGAGGAACTAAAAACCAAAATAGCCCAACTGTTTACCGCCATTTTACAGTACGACGAAAAACAGGATATGAACATTACCCGATTTGGTAAGCCCGATAAATTAAACACTGATAACCAAGTGCCTGTAGAAATAGTGGGCGGCGCTTCTACCGATAATGACCTCATTGACGAAGATTTCCTAAAACTGCTTCAGCACGAAGCCGATATTTATATGGATGCCTGCAAACAATTGGATAACGACAAAACGTTTAAGCAGACTATCCAAAAAATGACCAATAACACCGATATTGTTATTAACGACCCCAGCGCCCGAGAACTCTTTGCCCAAGATGCCATTAAAATTTACCGCCTATGCAGCGCCATTGACCGCCAAACCACCCGCCGCGAGCAGTTTGCTCTGGCTTATATGTTTGAACGCCTCATCAACAAATCAGATATGGCTAAAAGCATTAAACTATCCCGAATCAATGAAATGATTCAAAACCCGGTGTTTCAAGAACGCATAGATAAATTGCAAACCTTTTCTATATTCACCGTTAAAAGTGAGTTCCCCGATGAGCTGCTGCTGCCCGTTATCCTTTCTAAATTAGACCACGACCTGCTTGCAACCATTTCTGCACAGCTATACCGATTTGCCTCCCTTATCCTTAAAGCCGATGGTACCGTTACCCCCGAGGAGGAAGAAATGCTCAAGCAAATTTGGACGCTTACCCACAAACCCAAAAAAGCCGTACCAAACGTAAAACAAACCGAAGTGGACGACAACGAAACCTTAGACGAGGTTATCAGTGAACTCAATGAGCTGATAGGACTCAAAAATATAAAAGAAGAAATTAACACCCTCATCAATTTCCTCAAAGTACAAAAAGTGCGCGAAGAAAAAGGATTAGCAGTGCAAGACCGAGCGCTGCACTCCGTTTTTATGGGTCCGCCGGGTACGGGTAAAACCACCGTTGCAAGGCTCATAGGGCGCATTTACAAACATATCGGCATTTTAAAGCGCGGACACTTGGTAGAAACCGACCGCGCAGGTTTGGTAGCCGGTTATGTAGGGCAAACAGCCTTAAAGGTTGATGAAGTGGTGAAAACTGCCATAGATGGCGTTTTGTTTATAGATGAAGCCTATGCCCTAAGCCGAGACGGTGATGATAAGCGCGATTTTGGCAACGAAGCCATTGAAACCCTCCTTAAAAGAATGGAAGACCACCGCAAACAACTGGTGGTTATTGTTGCCGGTTATCCCGATGAAATGGAAACCTTCATCAAATCTAACCCCGGACTCCAATCAAGGTTTAACCGATATTTCTTCTTCAATCACTACACTCCCGATGAACTGGTACTCATCTTTAAACAGTTTGCTAAAAAAGCCGACTTTACCCTAACCGAGGAAGCCGAAGAAAAACTGCTCTTCATCTTTGAAAAGGTTTGCGAAAACCGACCATTCAACTTTGGTAATGCCCGCGTAGCTCGCAACCTGTTTGAACAGTGCATTGAACGCCAGGCTAACCGCATTGTGAGCATTGCACCCCTTACCGAAGAAATTTTAGTTAACCTTACCGAAGAAGATATACCCCCGGTAAACGAAACCGTAAAAAGTATTTTGGTTTTTGACCCCAAAAAGAAACCACACCAGCAACAACAACAACCCGATGCCGAGCAATTAGCTAAGGTAATTAACAACCTTATGCCACAACAAAACCCCGATGAAGCCCAACCCTCCAACAATACATCGGAAACCGAGTAAAGAACTCATAATTTGCCCTACTTTCATCATTTTACCTTTACCCTTGTTGCTGCTTTCTTACTGCTTCATTTGAAACCAAAAATGGCAAAACATTGCTCATTCATACACCCCAGCAAAACCTATGGAAAATAGAATAGCCCGACTGCTGCTTTACAAAGACGACCAAGTACTGCGCAGAATAGCGGTAAAAAATAATTTTAAAGGAAGTATAACCATAGGCAGACAGGGGTTTGGAGCGGTTATTGACCTGCCCGGCACCTATATTTCCCGCAAACATGCCGAAATTGTACTTACCGATGACGTACAACTAATTATAAGAGATTTAGGCAGTACAGGGGGCACTTTTGTAAACGGTGTCCGTACTGAGGAGCAAGTGCTCAAAAACGGCGATACCATTACTTTCAGTACTGCCAACGATGGCTATAAAATGGTGATTGAGCTGATAGATTTTCCCCTTTCATCGGGTACCGATACCATCGTATCGGAACAAATTTCGGGCTTATCGGGTATTATCAGACCGGCATTGCCCAAAGGTATGACCGTATCATCGGGCAAAGAAACCTCTGATATTGCCAAACTGCTCGAAAGCAAATCGGCTATCATTATCGGCAGAGCTGCCGACGCCGATATTTGCTTACCCCAACTCAACATTACCAGGCAACATGCCATCATAAAAAAACACCCAGCCGGCAGTTTTACCATTACTGACCTTAATTCTAAAAACGGTACCTACGTTAATGGTAAACGCATTGCACAAGAAACCGAAATAACCCCCAATGACGATATTTTTATAGGCAACTATAAATTTAGACTTACAAAACCGGCAGAGGATATTCGCCGACAAAATGCCATAGTTGCCGAAGGACTTACCCGGCAGGTTAATAATGGCAAAACTACCATTCTGCACGATATTAAATTTAGAATCCCCTCGCAAGAGTTTGTTGCGGTAATGGGTCCGTCGGGCTGTGGTAAATCCACCCTGTTAAAAGCCCTCAATGGCGATGCGCCGGCTACATCGGGCAAGGCGCTTATTCACGGTTTTGACCTCTACACCAATTATGAATACCTCAAACGCATGATGGGTTATGTGCCACAAGAAGACATTGTGCACCGAGAATTGAGTGTAGAAAGTTCGCTCTATTATGCCGCTAAACTCCGCTTATCGGGCGATGTAACCGAAGAGGATATCCAAAACAAAATTACCGAAGTACTCACCAACCTGAACATAAACGACCCCGAAATCCGCCGCCGTAAAGTAGGCGACCTATCGGGCGGACAGCGCAAACGGGTGTCTATTGCTGTTGAGTTGCTTACCGACCCCTCTATTTTGTTTTTAGATGAGCCTACCTCGCCCTTAGACCCCGAAACAATTGAAGATTTTTTACTTTGCGTAAAAGGTCTAACCAAAAAGGGAACCACCGTTTTAATGGTTACGCATAAACCCGATGACCTGTTTTATGTGGATAAAATTATTTTCCTTTCTAAGGGTGGCTACCTTACCTACTACGGTTCAAAAGACAACTACCTTGAGTTTTTTGATGCCCGAAACGTGATAGAGGTATATGCCAAAAACGGCACGGTGGAGCAGGGAATAGACTGGGCAAACAAATTGCGCGGATTAAATACGTTATCGGGCGAAATTCACAGGGCAAATAAAGAAGTAGAAAAAGTGCGCGATGAGTCGTTTTTAAAACAGTTCTTTTGGCTTAGTCTTCGTTATTTGCACATTAAAACCAACGACCGCATTAATACCCTTATTTTGCTTGCACAAGCGCCTATTATAGCCGGTTTGGTGGCGCTCATTTTTAATGAGGTGGAGCTGAGTGTACTCTTTTTAATGGCTATATCGGCAGTATGGTTTGGCGCCAATAATGCCGCTAAAGAAATAGTAGGCGAGCTGCCGGTGTACCGGAGAGAGCGCATGTTTAACCTCAAAATTATGCCTTATCTCCTATCTAAAATAGGCATACTGAGCCTGTTTTCGTTTGTGCAGGTATTGGTGTTTGTGGCTATTTTATTTGCCGGCGTGGGCAATGATGCCGTAAGTTTAAACAATTACTGGCAGCAGGTAGGCATCATGTTTTACCTTACTTTTTCGGCTACGCTGCTGGGCTTGTTGGTTTCGGCGTTGGTAAACAATGCAGAAAAGGTTATGACCATTATCCCCATTGTACTAATTCCGCAAATCATATTATCGGGCGTAATTACCGCTATCCCAAAAGAATCGCCCGGCGAAATTGTGAGCTATGGTATGCTTTCCCGATGGGGTACCGAAAGTTTTGCCTATGTGCAAGACTCTATACGCAGCTACACGGCAGACCCCCAAAATCCTAAAGAACTCCTTTACAATACCGTTAATGCCGTTGAATTTTTAAACTTGCCCGCTGCTTATGTGCATAAAGTTATAGACCAACTGCCCGCTAACCTCGAAATTCCACGCGCCCTTTCTGCCAATTTATGGCTCATTACGGTTATTAACCTGCTCATTTTTATCTTATTGGTGTGGGCAATGAAACGAAAAGACAGCGTGTAAACTGCTCCTTTTAAGCAAACTAAGCAGCCTAACAGCATTAGAGCAGCGTATCTACTTTGGTACTGCACACCCCACTCAAATTTATGGCGTATTTGCAGGCTAATGGGTAAGATTTCAAGCAATACTTTTTGTTTCACGCAAAAGCGCAAAAGCGCAAAGAAAAAAGTGAGGGTATTTGTATGTACTTGGCTACCGTGTAACATTCAAATTTATGGCGTATTTGCAGGCTAATGGGTAAGATTTCAAGCAATACTTTTTGTTTCACGCAAAGGCGCAAAGACGCAAAGAAAATAGTGAGGGTATT
>DDVC01000203.1 GCA_002345145.1 Bacteroidetes bacterium UBA2322 | reverse complement strand
GTCATTTTACATCAAACTTGGGTTACACCCCTATGAAATGCGGTCTGGTAAATACCATTTCTCCGCTATCGGCATCTTGTAGCGTTGCCATGACCAAATCAAATGGTTTGTCTTTCATATTAGCGCCCCTTGGTTCTGATAAGCAGGTTGTTGTAACGGCAGATGCTGTAAAAAAATCACGAAGGATGGCCTCCATATAATGAAAATGTTTCACTACCTTTGTCAAATTACTATACGTATAGTGGCAATGGGGTTGTAGCGTAAGGTCAACAGGGTGTTTGCATAAATGACCTCCGCTTGCTAAACTCATCAAATAGTTTACCAACGAACGGGCACGTGATGTGCCCGACAGTAAGATTTGGAGGCAGAACCCGAGTGTTTTTGCGTATTTTGTTTGCATCAATACCTAACACTTGGACTGCCTCTTTTGCTGACTATCTCAAAAATTTTGTACAAAGTCTAACTAAATAGTTACCTCTTTTTTGTTGGGTTATTAACTGTTTCGGTGTCTTTTAACCATTGCACACAACTGATTTTTTACCGCAACCGGCGTTTATACACCGTCACTTAATCAAAAAATGCGCCGCAGCGGTTATGTTCCTGTAACCAACCCGGCAGTTCCATCATAACCCGCCCTCTCTTTAACTATCTTACAACAAACAACTTAACTTCACCATTCAGCAACCTGTACCCACTCACCCCTGCTACCCAACGGGTACTTGCTGCCAACTGCCTTTCAAACTCATTACCATCCACATACAGCCTATGTTAGTACGTAAACTTTACTATTGTTGCCTGCTATTGTTTGCCCTTTGCTGCTACAGTTCTTTAACCGCACAGGTAGTAATTAACGAGGGAAGCAACCGGAACTACCAGAGCATAGCCGACGAAAACGGCGATTACCCCGATTGGATAGAACTCTACAACGCCGGACCCGATACGGTGAGCCTCTACAACTACTCGCTTACCGACAACGAAGCAAACCCTGCAAAATGGGTATTTCCCAATATTGCAATACTGCCCGGCGAGCATAAATTAGTTTTTTGCAGTGGCAAAGACCGCAAACCCATATCGGGTTTTGTAAATGTGATAAACACCGGCGTATATAACCCCGTTACAGGCTGGAATGTGCATAATTTCAGCGCCCCGTTTTATTGGGATGGTGTTTCCAGTATTCTCCTTAGTACCTGCTCTTACAACTCAACGGGTTACACCAGCAACTCGGTATTTAACCAAACCATAACCCCGTTCAGGTCATCTGTTTTTTCGTTTCAAGATGGCAGCGAGGCCGCCTGCTTTGCCGCTTACGGAGGCACCTCCTATATGCGCCCCAACATACAACTCAACGGCATAACCATAGGCACCGGTACTGCGCAAAACTCGCCTACCGATTACCCTGCGCCCTACGGCAACTGGTGGTGGGGCGCCAAAAACCAAATGTTGTACCTTGCCACCGAACTTACCGCGGCAGGGCTAACCGCCGGCCTTATCCAAAGCATTGCTTTTGATGTGGTGTCTACCGACCCCAACACCGTTTACAACTATATTGACCTGAACATGAAACCGGTGTCGTTTAGCGAAGTAAATTCGGCTTTTGAAACCATTGACCCCAACAATCGCCTGCATACCAATTTTAAAATTGACCGTCAGGGCGAAAAAATTTCGCTTTACTCGCCCAATCAGGTGTTGCTCAGCGACCTTTTTGTAAACTGCAAAGACCTGGATAACAGTACCGGTTTGCTTCCCGATGCATCGGGCAATTTAGCGCTGTTTCAAACTGCCACGCCGCAAGCCACCAACAACTTTTCCGAAGGGTTTACCAGCTACCTGGTTGCGCCCGCTTTTTCGGCGGCATCGGGCATGTATAACGAGCCTTTTTCGGTAAGCATCAACAATGAAAACAGCCCCGAATCATCGGTATTTTATACCACAAACGGCACAGACCCCACCCCGGCTGATATGCCCTATACCGGCGCTATACCGGTTTTCTTCTCCGGTGTTGTAAAAGCAAGAGCATTTGCCCCGGGTTTTTTACCCAGCCCGGTTGCAGTAGCTTCCTACCTTTTGGGGGTAAACCATTTAACCCCGGTGCTATCGGTAGTTACCGCACCCTCTAATTTATATGGACCAAGCGGCATCTTTGATAACTGGCAGTTCGACTGGCAGCGGTCCGCATATGTTACTTATTTTGATACCCTTCAACAGGTTGTTTTTTCGCAAAATGCCGGCATACAAGTTGACGGCGGCTGGGGCGGAAGCCGCTACCACCCGCAACACTCTTTCAGGGTGGAATTAGACAACGGCGTGTTGGGCGAACAACCGGTTGAATACCCCATTATTCCAAACCGCCCCAGCAGAACCCGGTATGGTAAAATTTACCTCCGAAACGGCAGCAACCAATACCTCATACTGCCCTACAAAGATGCCTGCCAAACCCAAATGATGGCAGGGCAAACCAATACCTACTACTCTGCATGGCGACCAATAAGCGTATATATTAACGGCGCTTACTTTGGACTGTATGAACTGCGCGAAAAACTGGACTCCGATTTTTTTGAAATAACAGAAAACGCTCACCCCGACTCTACCGATATTCTATCGCTTAGCGCATGGGGCGGCAGCGTATTGCGTGCAGTACATGGCTCTACCAGTGCTTTTTTTGACGATTATGATGCCTTTAACGCCCTTGATGTAACCGACATCAATTACTGGAACCAAGCCGATGCTTATTTTGACCTCATCTGGTACACCGATTACATCATAGGGGCATCATGGATGGGTAATACCGATTGGCCCGGAAACAACATTCGCATTTACCGCTCCAACAGCACCAATTTCAGATGGCGCTTCTGCCTTATTGACCTGGAACTGGCAATGGCACCAAATTCCTGGACCGACTGCTTTTTTGACCATATTCAATACATGCGCTCGCAAGATCCCGCCAACCCATACATTAATATCTGGCTGAAAAGTATGCAAAATACCCGCTACCGCCACTACTTTATTAACCGCTTTGCCGATGTAATGAACACCGCCTTCCTGCCCGAACGCATTTTGAACCTCGAAAACAGCTTTTTCAGCCAAACGGTCATTGAAATGCAAAACGAATATGCCCGATGGGGCGACCCCAACAATATAGCCGGACAAATGAACGATTTTTACAACAACCACCTTGTTTTCCAAAGTCAGTTGGCCGAAAGAAGCGCACAAGTAAGAAGCCATATACAAAATGCCTTTGAATTGCCCAATCAAGTTGATGTTATCCTTAATGTTTACCCCGAAGGCGCAGGTAAAATCCGCATCAGCACCATTACTCCCGATACGTACCCCTGGCAGGGTATATATTTCAACGGTGTGCCGGTAAAAATAGAAGCCATACCCAATGATGGGTATAACTTTGTGCATTGGGATAACAATGCCGTTATTGCCGATACGCTAAACGCCGTTTTTGAAGGCAACCTCAATGCACCGGCAATGCTGTTTAACGCCCACTTTGCGCCCTTTGCCACAGCCGTTACACCTCAACCCGATATGGAAGAAGGCGCATTACCGCAGTTTACCCTGTACCCCAACCCGGCTGCCCAGGTTTTGCACATTACCCGCAACAACCCGTCGGCAAACCAAAACTTGTCTGTGCAAATAACCGACCTTACGGGGCGCAGGGTATATTCGGGTATATTGCCGGCCGGCACAGCAACAACCAACATTGATTTGCGGCTGTTTCCGGCATCGGTTTATGTGGTGCAAATTACCGGCGGCGGAACTTCTGTTGCCCGTTACCGGTTTGTGAAAATAACAACACCTTAAACAACCCATACCCGGCCGGTTGCTGTCTAAATATGTACCCGGTATCTTGCATACGGTTTGCGCAAAACCTGTATATTTGCCCCCGCATGAAAACACATTTGTACAACAATACCCAGGTTACGGAAAATTATCGGGTAAAGTGGTAGATGATTTATTGCAGGAAATCCGCCATTTTAAACGTCAGGACGAAAAAAACAACCCAGCCGATTTTGCCATTTGGATGAAAGCCTCGCCCGAACACCTCATGCACTGGAAATCGCCCTGGAGCGTGGGCTTTCCCAGCTGGACTTGGAATGCTCTGCCATGAGCACCAAGTACCTTGGCGAACAGTTTGACCTGCACAGTGGTGGCATGGATTTGGAGTTTCCGCATCACGAAAACGAAATTGCCCAAAATGCCGGCTGCTGCGGTGTGGCGCCCGTGGGCTACTGGATGCACGGCAACATGTTTACCATTTACACTTTTGACAAAAGCCTGT
>DDVC01000166.1 GCA_002345145.1 Bacteroidetes bacterium UBA2322 | reverse complement strand
ATACAAATGCTTCTAAGTTTTACTGTTTATTGTTTTACCATTGTTTATTAAGGCAAAAAATCCTGCACATCGGGTAATGGGTATTACAAAAAGGTTTGCTCTTCGTTTTTGGTAATGCCTATTACTTGTTTGTTGGGTTTTAAGCCGGCTTTGTGGTAAAAGATAATGATGCTGTCTTTTTTGGGGTTTATTATTTTTTTTAGTTTTGCTTGTAGTTCTTTGTATTGCAGTGGGCTTAGTTCTCCTTCAAAGGTGGAGTTTTGAATCCACACAAGGTATTGCCTGCAAAGTTTTAGTACTTTGGCTATTCTTTGGGTTTCTATGTCGTAAACTAATATAATGTACATTTTACCACCACATTTTAAATGATTTGTAAGGTTCTACCTCTAAAATATGCTTTACTAATTTGTAGCACTCTAATTTTATAAGGTGTTTGTAGCTTACATTTCGGTTTAGGGTACGGTGTTGTATGGTTTCGGTAAGTCTTTCGTCGTACTGTTTTACAAATTTTTGTTTAGCTGCGGGTTTTAGCAAAATGCCGTTTAGCTGGTGGTCAAAATCATCGGGCTGTAGTATTTTTTTGTTCAGCACTTTAAAAATAAGTCTGTCCACAATAAGGGGTTTAAATATCTCGGCTATATCTAATGATAAAGAAAACCGCCGGTAGCCGGGCTCGTGCAAAAAACTGATGGTGGGGTTTAGTTGGGTATGGTATATGGCGTCGAGGCAGGCGGTATAACACATCATATTACCAAAAGATATTAGGGCGTTTACCTCGTTTTTGGGGGGTTGTTTGCTTCTTCCGTTCATGGTAAAATCATTAAGAATTGTGTCGAATGCTTGATAATATGCTTGCCTTATGTTTCCCTCTAAGCCCATTAGTTCCGATATATTTTGGGCATCGGGTATTTTTTGGGTGTAAATGCGTATCAGTTCTGTTTCGTTTTGGGTGTCTTTGTTTCGGTTATTATAGTAGTTTAGGTTTTTGAGCATGTTGGCGGCTGCGCCTTTTAGTATTGTTTTGGCAATGTGGAGGCGTTTATTGGGTTGTAGGTAGTGCTGTGTTTGTGCTACTTGCACTTTACCTGCCAGTAGGTATTCTTTTGGCATAAATGAGCCGGTGTAGTGTTGGTAATAGTCAAAAAAATGTACTGCTACCTGATTTTGTGCCAAAAAATTAAACAGGGCGCTATTGGCGTCAATAGAACCAAAAATAAACAGGTTATCTACTGTTTCTATGGGCAGGTATTTGGTAGTTTGGGCTTTACCTTGCTCATCGTAGGCGGTAAATTGTAGGGTGTTGTCTTTGCGGCACATTCGCCCGGGGTTAAAAATGTAGTAACTTTTTTTCATAGGGTAGTTTATTCGTCTTGTATCCAGCAGAAGTCAAAAAAAGAGCATTTTTGGCAAATGGTTTTTTTTTCTTTTTGCGGGCAGTTGGGTTGGTTAATGAGTTGGTTTATGTTTTGGGTAGTTTGTTGCAGGTAATCAATATCGGGGGGAGTAAGGGTAATGGGTTTGGTAATTTTTAACAACGGATATTCTAATATGCCCGATACGCCTGTAATGCCGGCTTGCTGCATCATGTATATATAGTATTTCAGTTGCCAAATATGTGCATCTTGGCAGGCGCGGGTTTTTTTGGTTTCGTGTATGGTTTTGGTATCGGGGTCATAAAAATCTATTTTTATGTTGCCCAATTGTACTTCTATGTATTTATTGGCTCGTTTTGCGTAGGCTTGGTTGTGCAGCAGTTTACCTTCGCCCACTAAGGCTGAGGTTTGTTCCATTTGTATGCCGTTTGCGTATAGCCATAGCTTGCGCTTGCATACGTGGTAGTATGCTATATGAGTGCCGGTAAGCATAATAAAATAATTAGGGGTAAAAAAAATCTTGCCTTAGTTTTTTTGTATTAAACTTGCAAATGGGCAGGCAATGGTGGTTTTTTGGCTATTATATAAACTTGCAGGAATTACCAAATAACAGGGTTCAAAGGGGTAACAAATGTGGTAAATTTGTGTTGGGGCAAGAGGGGGAGGCAGTTTTAGTAAATGTATATAGGCAAAAAAGCTCCATGTTTTGGTGTTTTGGTAGTGGTATGTATATTTCATAATGTGGGGTTTTATAGAAATCGGTTTTCGGTATTAATTTCTGTTATGTTTAGTCGTGCCAATGAAAAAGTTGTTTTCAGCCATTCTAATTTGTTGAGCAATTCCATTTGCAGTTGGTATAATTCTGTATCGGCATCGGTTTTGCTTACTTTGTCATAAATGCGCTCTATGGCTTTGCTCCATATTAAGGGCAGTTCAAATTTATCTTTGTAAGAGAGGTAGTTATTTCCTTTTATGCCCACATCGGGTATGGTGTTTACGGTATATTGGAGGTCTTTGTTTTGGTCTATAAAATCGCCTATTTCATATCGTTCAATGGGGTAAGGTTCTTTTTGGATAATGGTTCTGCTCAAAATTTCCCGATGTTGCAATATCCATTCGAGCGAGTAATCCAATTCGGTTTGGGTGGTGGTATCGTATATTTGTACGGTTAGCGAACCCCCTCTAAAAGTAAAATAGGTTTTAGTGTAGTTTTTCCACCAGTTATACCATTGGTACACTCGGGGGGCATATTTTTGAAGTTTTTCGTAATCGTTGAGCATATAACCTCGTGGCGTTTCTACACCTTCTACGCTTTGTATCATTTTGCGTATTGTATTGTTTATGTCGTTAAAGAGCATATAACGTGCTGCCAATTTACCTTCAAGGGTATTGGTTTCTTTAATTCTTCTATCTATGTATTTAAATACGTTGTAATCTTGGTAGGTTCTCATATTGTTTACAATGCACCATAGGTATTCGCCCCAGTAGCAGGGTATTTGTTCGGCATAAAAAGATTTTGGTTGTAGTACTTGGTTTACTTTTTCTAAAAAGCTGTAATAATTTATGGTAGCTGTGGGTTTAAACAGGTTTTCCAATTTATTAAAATCGGTATTTTTATTGATTGCCACTATTACCTTACCGTCTTTATTGCCCCTTGCCACTCGCCCAAATCGCTGCACAAAATTTTGGTAAAACTTGCCGGGTTGCATAATGCAGTATTCTACATCGTAGTTTACGCCTACTTCGGCTTTATTGGTAGCCAGTATAAGGTGCGCTTGGGCTATTTTTTGGTTGTGGTTTTCATTTTTATTGATGTATCCGGTGCTTTGGTATATGGTGTGGTTTGGAAACAAGCGGGTAAACCTATTGGCTAATTCTTGCACATCTCTGAGGCGGTCTAAAATAATAAGTACTTTATTGTTGTTTGCTAATTGCTCGCTTATTTGGGGCAGATAGGATTCTATTAATTCTGTTACATCGGGCGTATAAACAAAGGTAGTTTCTAATACGCCATGTATGGCTCGGGCATTATGGGGCTCATTGGTTATTTCTTCTATAATTTCTTGGTAGGTATAGTTTTCTTGCTCAAAAATTGTTTTCAATTTGGGTTCGGGGGTAGCGCTTACAAAAAAGAATTTCATTTTTTTGTTTTCAGCGTCAAAAATCAAATTGTTTAGTTTTACAATGGTTAATAAATTGGCTATTTGTGCTTCGTTATAGAGGTGGTACTCATCAAAAATGATGTACTGAAATTTTTCTAAGAAAGCGCCAAAATTTGTACTACCTTGTTTTTTATAGTTTCCGATAGCATAATATCCGCCGTGCATGGCATAGTTTATTATATCGGGGTTGGTAATAAGCAAATCGGCTTGAAGGGCTATATTTAAGGCTTCTTCCCATCTTCCAATTCCTGTTTTTTCTGCTTCGTCTAATACTTTTGCGTTCAGTTTTCTGATATTGAGTTGGGGGTAAGTACAGGTAAATGAGTTGGTTAGTTCTTCTATAAGGGCATTGGTAGGCAGTACTATTAAGCCCCTTACGCTGTTTTCGTCAAAGGGTTTTGGGTTTAACTTGGCATGAAGAACCGGAAACGGAAAGGCATAACTTTTACCGGTGCCGGTAGGAGCGGTAATAATAACAAACTGTGGCAGTTGGTGGTAATGGTTTTTCATGGTTTGTTGCACTTTGTGCAAGTGGCAAAGTTTACCGTTTATCATTTCGGTATCGGGAGTAAGGGCTACATACTGCGCATCAATAGAAACAGAAAATTGTTTCATGGTAAAAGGAATTTATTGGTTAGGAAAATGGAAATGAATAAACAGTTTTAAACGCTTTTGGGGTAAAAGTTTGCGGGTTTTAGGAAATGGGAAATTATGGAGAGGTAAACATTATAGGTTTTTAAAACCTATAATGTTTTAAGAATATGAAACCCCGATACACTTAAGCACACCCCTTGCAACAAACCGGCGGAATAAACCTTGCGGGTGGGCAAGTATTTATTGCCGGTTTGTTGTATAAAAGGGTTGTAAAATAAAATTTTGGGGTAGTGGGTAAAATCGTACTGACAAAAAGCTACAATTTGCCTTCAAAAATTTGCAGTACATCGGGCAGGGTTAGTTTTTTGAGCAGGTTGTAGTTTTCTAAGATGTAAGCAAAATTTACTTTTTCTTGTTGTTTCATCAGCTCAATGGCGGTGGGCAAATTTTGGTAAACGGTGGCAAGGGTATAGGCGTTTAACCAAAACTCTTGGTCTTTGTACTCTTTTTCGGTAAGCGGGTCTATTTTGAGCAAGGTTTCTTTTGCTCTGCCTATTCTTATAGCGGTAGGTAGTTGTAAGGTATCTTTGCTTAGTACGGCGGCTATAAAAGACGTGCCTACGGCAATGCCCTGTACTTGGCGGTAGTTTTTGTAGGGCGATTTGCCTGAGAGTAGTATATTATCTATGTCCACATACCCATCAGCGTTAAAGAGGGTATTGTTTATGTAAATTTCGGTGCGTTTTACCATGCCTATGGGTTTGGCAACGGTGCAGTAAAAGCCAAATTGGGCTATTTGGGCATAGTTGGGTTTAGCTTTATAATCGTAGGTATCTGCACCGCCGCTCATTACCCTTTGCAAGGCATAGTTTAACGCCAAATCGCCCAAAAATGCGCCGGTAAAAGTGGCAGAGGCATTACCGCCTGCCACTTCGGTGTAATAAAACAAATGATTGAGCAGGGTAAGGCGTATAACTTGTGCTTTCATTTTTTGCCCATAATTTTAATTTTGGTAAGGTAATCGATACAACTGTTTTTGGCAGTGGTATAAATTTGTTTCAGTCTGTCGGTATCTGTCCATAGGTTGGCAGCCAGTTTGGTAAAGGCATCGCCGGGCAAAAATTGGTTGCCGTAGGCGTTTTGCATAGCTTGGGTTATGGCGTGGCTTACGGTTTGGGCGTTTACCTCTTGGCTGCCCCAGTTTTTAGAAATGGTATAACTGTTTATGGGCGATTCAAAATTTCCGAACCCTACGCCTATCAATATATTTTGAATGTTTGCTCCTGTGGTAGTGCTTTGGGCGCCGTATCGGTTTTGCTCTAAGGTACAAAACAAGAGGTGCAAAAACAGTTCGGGGCTTACGTTTTCGGCGGTAATAAAATGCGGAAAACAAACACCGGGTTTAATGTATTGGGTTTGGAACAAAGATTGCCTTAATTTACCTTCTTCTTCGTTAAACATAGTGCCGCCTTCGCTAAGTGCATTGTGTTGGAGGGTATCTGTAATTTGGCTCACATCACGTATAGAGTAAGCCCAATCATACATAACGCGGCTGCTTAGGGCTATAGAGTCGCCGCTTTCAGTAACGCTATCGCCAAAAAGAATAGAATTTGGGTTAGCCAAAAACTTGCTGTCTTTAATTACATTGTACCTTACCGATTCATCTACTACCTTAAACTCACGGCAAATTCTTAACCCCAGCAGTTTTTCTTTGCTTTTTAGTTTTCGGGCAGGAATTTCTACCACGTCTCGGTGGTCGTCTATTTTAAAGGTAATGGTTTCATCGGCATAATTGCTGCGTATAATAAGGTTGCCGGTAGTGTGCCTCAAAAAAGCCAATTTTATGTGTCCTAACTGATTTTGCTTGAGGTCTTTAACAAAAAACTTTTCGGGAATGAGGTCAAACAGTTCTTTCATGATGTTATGAATTTGATAAAAAATTAAAAATGGGTTGATGAGTTAAAAAATGTGTTTAATCCGGTTGGTTAGCTTCTTTCTTTTTAGCCGATAAATCTCTGATAATTTCCCACGATTTTCGGTTAAATAAGAAGGCAAATTGGTAAATCCAGTCTTTTTCAATGTTTTTGGTAGGGAGTTTACCGCCCCAGTCTTCCATAAATAATTTGTCATACACGGCGGTGGCAAAGGTTTCGATGTCATCGGTTTTAACGCCCCTTAAACGGAGTGTGCGGTAAATTTCGCCCGATATTTTTTGGATAACGTCTTCTCTTGATGCGCCCAATTTTACATAACGGCGCAGGTAATTGGCGGCGGTACGTATAAGCCAAGATTCTTCTGAGCCGCTTTTAGTGCCCAGGTCAAGTTTTACTGCCAGCTCTACTAATTGTTGTGTTACGGTCATAAAATTAAATTTATGTGGGTAATTAAAAATGAAGTTATTTAGCGATTTGCCTACATTAAGCTGCTCTTTTTCCGATAGCAGGTAATAAAGCCTAAAATAAGCATTTCGGTTATGAGCCACGGCCAATATATTGCTTGGTATGCGGCTTTTACCAAAGGTGAGCAATAGGTTTATTTCGTCTATTACCTCATTGGTTTGATGCAGGCGTATGGTGTTCCAGCCTAAGTTTTGCACAAACTTGGGGGCGTTTTCCCAGTGAAACACGGCTTTGTGGGGCATATATGGCGACATAATGCCGGTTATGTAAAACCTTACCCCAAACCCCTGAATTATTTTTATCCACCGGCGAAGGCTAAAAAAGGCGTTTTCTATGCCGGTATCTATTTCTTCATACAGCAAGTTATAGAGGTTATACTGAAATTTTATGGTTTTATCTAATGCTATAGCGCCGGTTTGGGCATCGCGCTCATAGTTTTTAGCTTTGAGGCAAGCGGCTATTACATCGGCATCTACATCTAATGAGGTTTCAAAGAAATCGTAATAAATAGCCAAATTTGATTTTGCAGGCGCTTTAAGGTTGCTGCTGCGCAGTTTATTTTCTTCGGCAAACAAATCGGCAATATAGCTGGTAGAATTTTTGAGCGCTGTTACGGTACGGTTGCTAAATCCGCGCGCTTTCATGGCAAAGGCAATGCCCTCAGTATAAGGGGTAGAGGCAGGCGCTGCGGTAAAAGCGCACATTTCTTTTTTAGCGTTTACCTGCGGATTGTAGTTTTGGAGCAGGCTTAGCGCTTCTATACCGCCCTTGCAAGCCAAGTATCGGTTGGCAAAATCTTGTTTAGGGTTATTGGCAAATATGTCTTTAGGTTGGTTAAAATGGTTTTTTATATCGGTTAGCAGGGCATCTATATACAAGTCTATATCCTCTTGCTCCATTAGGGCTTTGTAGGTTTTAATGCAGCAAAAAGCGGTTTTGTATAAGTTATCGGTACTTTTAGTTTTTGCAGCAATAAAGTTTTGTATTTCTTGGGTAGTCTTTATTAGGGTAGGATTTTGAGGATTGCCAAATTGTAAAGTAAACGGAAGTGGGTTATCTGTTTTGGTAATGGTTTCTAAATCTGCCCTCCATTTTTTATTGTCTTTGGCATTATACCATTGTATCCGGTGCAGGTTATAGAGGGTTCTAAAGGTTTGGTAATCGTCTTGCAAGTTTTGGTCAAATTTCAACGATAATTTGTTGTCTTTTGTTACCGTAGCTAATATGGGAGCATCGCACTGTTTTATAAGCTCCTGCATAAAATCTACAAACAGGGTAAAATCGGTAATTTTTTCGGCTCCGTTTGGCGATAAGCTCAAAAACCCTTGTTGCAGTTTTTCATCGGTACAAATACCCAAGAGGTGCTCATTGGTAAGCGAAACCGAACCCAAAAAGTCAAAAGTACATTTTTGGGCATCTATATTGGTTAGCTCCTTGTATTTTACATCTTTAGTGTCTAAAAAAGTTTGTTTTATTTGTTCGTACTCAGTTTGGGTTACGTTGTTTCCCCAAAAGACAAAGCCGTTTCTCATAGCAAACAATACTTTTTTACCATTTTTGCTCAGTACATTTTTGGCACACCTAAGCAGTTGTTGGGAAAATAAAGTGTAGGGGTTTTCATAAATTTGCAGGTAAGACACGGGCAAAGGCGGCATACCGGCTATGGCGGTAAATTTGTTTAATGATTTGGTAATGGTTTTGTACAATGCTTCTATATCGGCAAGTTCATTATCTTGTACCGATGCAAAACCGTTGGCGTCTGCCAAATGGCAAAGTTCAGCCAAAACCTCTCTCAAATGTTTTTCCGATAATTTAAATCCGTATTGCTGCGCCAGTATTCGGGTGCGGTACTCTGTAGCCAAAGCCAAAAAGCAAATATCGTTTTTATAGGTATCAAATTCCTCAAAAAAATCTTTTACCTGTAGGGTTTCGGCAGCTTTGTTTATTTGTTGCAGGGCTATTTCAAGGTCGGCAAAATCTTTAGTTTGCTCGGTATGCAGCAGTTTGTTGGCATCATGAAAGGTAAAACCCAGTATAAAAACCTTGAGGTAAAGCACACATTGGTTGGGGTTATCTTTTAGCCACCCCCTTGCCTCTAAGTATTTTTCGTAAATGTGCAAAGCCGGCATAAGCCCGTTTAGAATATGAATATGGTAAGGCATATCGTAATAATCACGTTTTACCACACCATTTACACTAAACAATCCCTTAGCTTGCAGCAGGGTATCATTTTTAATCATGGCAGCCAGTACGGTGTCAAAATAATCAGCCACTGTATGCTGAAAAACCCTGCTGTTAAAATAATTTTCAATTAGTTGATACTGCATAATCAGTTGTGTTTAAAAGTTTTTTCAGAAAAAATTTTTACCATACCCAATCCCATAGCATTGTGCCTGCCAAAACCGCCCAAGTAACCCAATTTTACAATATCGGCAGGCGCATTAAGCTCAAAATCAAACAGATAAGCTCTTGCTTTACTGTCTTTACCGGCAGTATCGGCTTTTTTAAGGGTAATCAATTTTTGTTTAACCTGTTGGGCAAGCGGTTTAAAAACAATTTGCGGGAGGTAGGGAAGCGGGTCTAACAAGCCATGCTCTAAGGCGGCGTTGTATTTATCGATCAGGTTAAGGGTAAAAAACCTTGCAAACTCTGCATCGTTTGGGCTTAGGTATTGTGTTTTACTTCTTGTTGGGTCATTATCCTCTTTTTTTCCTACTGCCATTGGCGATATACAGCTAAATCGCATGGTATTGGTAAATTTTACCGGCTCCAAAATTTCAACAGAAGCAACTTTAAGCTGCAATTTATACAAGGCATTACCCCAATACAATTGTTTTTGTTGTTCAAATAAGCCCATAAAAAGTTTGTGCAGCATCATAGGCACAAAACCCGATACAATTAAAGACACCTCCTCATCAAAAATTTGCATAAATTCGCTGTCGGTTTTAAAGTTATGCAAGTAAAGTTTGGAGAAGGTAAAAAACTTAAATTTTTGGTTATTAAGGCAATAACCCTTCTGGTGCAAAAAATTGGCAAGCAAGGGGTCGGCATTGGCAAGCGTATTATAGAGCCAAGCGCTAATAAACGGCTGATACGAAAAAGGAAATTTAGTACCCTTGTTTAGCACTTTAAAAGTAATTTTGAGCCTCATAAGCAAGTTGGGTTATAGGTTAATTGGTTTATGCTGCAAAAATACAAGGTAAGGTATGCAATTTTACTTCACACCAACAATAAAAAAACAAAAAAATGCCTGTTAGTAAAAATCAATTACTCCGGTTAAGGCAAATAGACGAAAAACTAAACCGATGGAAAAACCAATACGTATCTATTCAAGCATTGGTAGAGCTAAC
The DNA here is from genome assembly GCA_002345145.1 of Bacteroidetes bacterium UBA2322. Taxonomy (GTDB): domain Bacteria; phylum Bacteroidota; class Bacteroidia; order Chitinophagales; family UBA2359; genus UBA2359. The sequence continues at coordinate 21,627 of DDVC01000166.1, read as the reverse complement.
CGGCGTAACAGAGCGCACGGTAAAAGAAGACCTTAGGGTACTACGTGATGATTACGATGCTCCGCTTCAGTGGTCGGCAAAGGGCGGCGGGTATTATTATACCTCCGATTTTTCTATGCCCATAAAAAATCTTGCCCTTAAAAAAGAAGATATAAACAAACTAAAAACAGCCCTTGCCCTCTTGCAGCAATATACGCGCTTAGGCATACTGCCCGATGTAGAAGATGTAATAAATAAGTTAGAAAAAGCGGTAAAGTTTAAATTAGACCAAACTTACCAGCCCTATATTTATTTTGAGCAAAACCCATTTTACCAAGGCATAGATTATATAGAACCCCTCTTACTGGCAATTTCCCAATCAAAAGCCGTACATTTTAAATACCAGAGTTATAAAAGCCGGCACATATTGAGCCATAAAGTAGAACCCTATTTTATAAAAGAACACAACAACCGTTGGTATCTTATAGGATATTTGTCCAAAACAGAGCAGTACACCACCTTTGCCTTAGAACGCATAAAACCCCACTCCCTAACCATTTTAGAAGAGTATTTTTATCGCAACAAAACCTTTACCTTAGATAATTACCTCAAAAATGCCATAGGTATGAGCATTTTATCAAATGCACCGGTAGAGGAAATAATTTTACAATTTACCCCACTTCAGGCAAAGTATTTTATTTCAAAACCCTTTCATCAGTACTTGCTCATTGAGGAAACAATAAACCATACAACCGTAAAAATGAACCTAATTATCAATTACGAACTCATCAGGCTATTAGCAGGCATGGGAGCCGGGGTAAAGGTAATTGCTCCCACATCACTCATAACCCAATTAACAACCTATCACCGGCAGGCATTATTACAATACACCCATACCACATAATACAATGAGTTACATAACAACAGGTTTAAGATTAGCTATCATTAACGCTTAGCCCCTTATTGTTCCATATTGTTACAAACAATGCCTCCCAAGCCACTCCCCCCCCAAAAAAACCCTACTGTATAAACCTTAAACCAATAGGCAAACACTGTACCTGCTCCGGCTCATTTAGGGCTTGCCATAAGTTGTAAAAAATCACAAACAACAACCTCTGTTTAATCAACATGCTGCACTGCCATTATTAAGCTACTATATGTGCAGTAATCATGCAGTTGCAGCATAAAATTAACTATATGTTAGCATAAATAACCGCCACCGGTCAGTTTACCAACAAACAGACACATAAAATGCCCAACACTAAAATTTGAAAGCAAAATCTGAGTGTTTTGGCATATTTTGCCGGCCATATCCATAATTTTATCCAACGTTTAATTCACATACCCCGCACAAATTTTGTTCGGCTTACCACAAAGGCATAAAAATTATTCTGCCATACCGGTTTCTAAATAAAATTGCTTTTTGGGCAAACAGATGTACCTTTGTGCTTGTTATTTAGAATAAGTATAAATAAAACCCAAAAACAGCGCAAATGAACCCCACTCAGCCCCATGATTACACCGCCGACAAGTTGCCATTGCAGGTAAAAGCCCATATCAGTCATATTCAGCCCGGCGGGTTAAGCGTAAAGTTGCTGCAAATGGGTTGTTTGCCGGGCAAAGAAATAGAGTTAGTGCGCAAATCGTTGTTTGGCAACCCGCTGTATATGCGTGTAGGCAACCAATTTTTAGCTTTGCGAACCGAAGAAGCTGCCCAAATTATTTTACAACCTGCCCAAACCCAATTGTAAATTTATGGAGCAGCAACCTGCGGCTACCTTACTGCTTGCCGGCAACCCCAACTCGGGCAAAACATCGGTGTTTAACAGCTTAACCGGCTTACAGCAAAAAGTAGGTAATTTTGCCGGCGTTACCGTAGATATTAAATCGGGCATAACCACCCTGCCCAACGGGCAAACATGGACAGTTACCGATTTGCCCGGCGCATACAGCCTACACCCTACTTCTACCGAAGAGTATTTGGTACTGCAAACGCTGCTCAACCCCCAACTCTTACAACAAAAACACCCCATACTCTACATTGCCGATGCCACAAACCTTGAGCGGCACTTGTTGTTTTTAACCCAGCTCATGTGTTTAGGCTACCCCCTTATGCTGGGTATAACCATGACCGATATGAGCGAGGCTGCCGGCATAAAAATTAACCTGCCCAAATTGTCGGAAAAACTAAACATGCCGGTCTTTATATTAAACGGCAGAACCGGCCAGGGGTTAGATAAGGTAAAACACTATCTTGCAAACCAACAACCGGCGCCGGCTACTCCGTTTGTGCCCCAAATTACCAATATAGATGCCCATACACTCCAAACCATAAAACAACAATTTAATACCCAAAACGATTATGCCGCCGAATTGCTCCTGCAACACTATGAGCAACTGCCTTTTTTTACGCCCGATGATAGGCAGTTTTTGAGCCGGCTTGCCCAGAAAGCCCAGTTTAAGAGCCTCCACGCACAGGTGGCAGATACCATGCAGCGGTTCGACCAAATTACTCCCCTGCTGGCAAAAACGGTTAATACCTATACCGCCCGGGGCAATAACCTAAGCCTCACCGCCCGGTTAGACCAATGGCTTACCCACCCTATAGGCGGTTTGCTCATCTTTTTTTTGTTGCTGTTTGGGTTGTTTCAGGCTATTTTTAGCTTTGCCACCTACCCCATGGATTGGATTGAGGGCAGTTTTGCCATGCTGAGCGATTGGGTAAAAACCGTGTTGCCCGATGGGTTACTTGCCTCTTTACTTACCGATGGGTTGCTTGCCGGGCTAAGTGGCATTGTCATATTTGTACCCCAAATAGCCATTTTGTTTTTTTTAATTGGCATTTTAGAAGAAAGCGGTTACATGGCGCGCGCCGTTTACTTATCAGACAACCTCATGCGCCGTTTTGGTATGAACGGACGAAGTTTGGTTTCGCTGTTTTCGGGCATGGCTTGTGCAGTGCCGGCTATTATGGCTACCCGCACCATTACCAACCAAAAAGAGCGGCTGCTAACCATTATGGTAACACCCCTTATTAGCTGCTCTGCCCGTATTCCGGTTTACACCATATTGGTTGCCCTGCTCATTCCCCAACACCTTACATGGGGTTTCTTTAATGCACAGGGGTTAATGATGCTTACCCTTTACCTTGCCGGCATACTGGCTGCTTTTGGGGTGGCTGCCCTGCTAAAACAACTGATAGGCACGCGCGAACTCAGTTTTTTGGCGCTTGAGCTGCCGCCTTACCGCCTGCCCTACTGGAAAAACCTGCTCATTGGCACATGGCAAAAAGTGTGGGTATTTATTACCGAAGCCGGTAAAATTATTTTGCTCATCTCTTTATTATTGTGGGGATTGGCAAATTTTGGTCCTGCCGGAAAAATGGAAGCCGCCGAAAAACAGGTTACAGCCACCCTTGCCAACCCTGCCGATACACTTGCCCTGCAAACCCTCATAGCCGAGGCGCGCTTAGAAAACTCCTACATAGGGCATTTAGGCAAGGTAATTGAACCGGTTATTGCCCCCATAGGGTTCGATTGGAAAATAGGCATTGCCCTGCTTACCTCGTTTGCCGCCCGCGAGGTGTTCGTAGGTACTATGGCAACCATTTACAGCGTAGGCGGCAATGACGAAAGCAACCTGCGCCAAAAAATGCGCGCCCAAATGAACCCCAAAACAAACCAACCCGTGTTTAATGCCGCCACCATTTTATCCTTGTTGGTGTTTTACATTTTTGCTATGCAGTGCATGAGTACGCTGGCTATTGTAAAACGCGAAACCAACTCATGGAAATGGACGCTTTTACAATTGGTTTATATGACCGTTATGGCTTACACCGCTTCATGGCTGGTGTATAGCGTAATGAGTTAGGAACAAAAAGTGAAATGTGAAATGTGTAGAAACGCACGGTCATGCGTCTATGCAAAAAGCCGTTCGTCTGTACTGCCTACCCACCACTACCACATTAGTACCTCACCTGTGTAGGGCTCATTTTACCGGCGTTGGTTCGGAACAGGTCAAAATCGGTAAGGTTCACATTGCCATCAAGGTTGCAATCGGCATCGGCGTAAACGCTGGTTTGCCCGGCTTGGGTAAAGTAGGCGTTAAAATCTCTGAAACTGATAACCCCGTTTGCAAAACAATCGGCGGCGGCAAGGGCATATTTACCTGCTGCCACCTCTGCCATGGTTTGAGTACCATACAAGGCATTGGCGGAGTTAAAAAAGTTAATACTTGCAGCGCTGTTGGGAAGGGCTATAAGGTTGGCGCTTACAATAGGCAGGTGGTTTCGGGAGCGCACGGTTATGTAATAACTGCCATTGGGCAAGCCGTTAAAAATTACGCCTTGGCTGCCGTCTAAATCCACCAGTACGCCGTCTTGCCGCAAAAAGGCAGCTCTTCGGGCAGCTACGGTGTAGTTAGCATTAAGCGCTTCTACCAGTAGCCAGTCCACCATATTGGCTGCAATGCTACCCACTGCTTCGGTGCCGTTATAGTTCCATGGTGGTCGGTTAAAGGGTTGCGTTAGGCTAATAAGGTTGTTTTGTGCCAGTAACGCATTCATATTTCCGTTAGCATCGTTATAGGGTCCTTGCAACAAGAGTTTAAAAAACACTTCGGCACCGGGTGTAGTGCAGGTAAAATTGGCGCTAAAACCGCCGCCTACTACCGATTGGTCGGTAGTAAACCTAATGTATAAAGCTCCGCCACTTGATGTAATAGGGGTGGGTATAGCAGTACCCGAAAAACTGCCCAGCAGAGTAGCAGCAGCGCTGTTGCCATCATAAACGTTCACAAAATCGTAACCGGCTTCGGTGTTAAAAGTGGTAAAAGTGAGGGTTAAATTAATTGCGCCGGGCGGGCTAAGTAGCCAGTTGCAAGTCATGTTATTGCTGTAACTAAGGCTGCCGCTGCCATCGCTGATGATGCCGTTGCAAGCGGTAACGGTATTGGTGCCTGTGCAGGCTTGCGGCACACAGGCATACGTTGCTTTCCAGCCGCCCGAAGTAACGGAGGCATCGGAGGTAAACACAATAAACATACTGCCCGATGAAGCCGCCAATGCTGAGGGTAAAGTATTGCCCGAAAATGTACCCAATAGCGGCGCAAAAGCATTCACCCCATTGTAAATGCTCACAAAATCAGCGCCGGCTTGGGTGTTAAACTCGGTAAAGGTGAGCAGTACGGGCAATCCGTCTAAGGGCAAAATAAGCCAACTGCAATTCATATTATTGGCATAATTGCCAGAGCCGCTACCATCACTCAAAGCGCCGCTGCAACTGTTGAGCGTTACACTACCGGTGCAGGGGCTGGGCAAGGTGCAGTTAAAGGAGGCATCAAAACCTGTTGAGGTAAGCGCTTGGTCAGAGGTGAAGGTAACAAACAAGGTTCCGCCCGATGAGGTTATGGGAGGCGGTAAATTAGAGCCCGAAAACTCGCCCAGCAGCGCTGCCGATGCACTGCTGCCGTCATAAACCCTTACAAAATCGTAACCGGCTTCGGTGCTGAAAGCGGTAAAGGTAAGCAAAATACTCTCGGCATCGGGCGGGGCAATGAGCCAACTGCACGATTGGTTGTTGTTGTAGTTTTGCCCGGCGCTGCCATCGGTTATGGTTCCGTTGCAGTTATCAAGGGTTGTGCTGCCGCTGCATGGGCTAAATGCCTGCACGGTAATGTTTTGGGTAGTGGTGTTCTGAAGGTTGGGCGTTACACAGTTGTTAATAGCTGTAAGCGTAACGGTGTAAGTGCCGGCGGCCGTATAGGTGTGCGATGGGTTTTTGAGCGTAGAAGTATTGCTGCTGCCCGATGTGGGGTCACCAAAATTCCAACTGTAAGCTATGGCATTAGCAGAGGTATTATTAAAGGTGGTGTTTACCCCTGTTGAGCCGTAGGTAAATGCCGCTGTAGGCGTGCCGCTTACTACTTCTACGGTTATGGCGTTTGATAGAGAGGAGCAACTTTGCGGATTAACAATGTTTACCGTATATACGCCTGACAAAGTGGCATTATAGGTAGCTGAAGTAGCTCCCGATATATTGGTACTGTTTCGTTTCCACTGATAAGTATAACCGGCGCCGGTAGGTGTAGCCGATAATTGCACCGAACTACCCGAACAAATGCTGGTGCTTGCAGTAGTTGTGGCAACGGCAAAATCGGCAGTAAGGCAGGTAGCGCCGGTTACCTCAGTGCGTATTTTATTGCCCGGTTGCGTGCCAAAACCGTTGTTAAAATTAACGCCTGCGCCCGATAAATGGCAGTAACTCATGATAGTGCCGCCACCCGAAGGGGCAGGACCGGGCGAGCAGCTTCCCTCTACGTCATAACAATTATCAAGAGCGCCGCCACTCCAGCCGCACCAGTGTGTATGGCGCGAGCCAAGGTTGTGCCCCATTTCATGCGTTACACAATTTATTGACCATGAGTAGGTAGGGAAATTTTGGTAGGTAGTGCTGATATTGCTGTAAGCGTGGCGGCTGTTGCTGCACAGCACATCTAACCAAGCTATACCGCCCAAATTGTTGTTGTTGGTAGAAAAAAGGTGTGCCAAATCGCCGTTAAAAGTGTTGCCCACCTGTGAGGAAAAAGCGTCTAATGCAGCCGATGAAGAGTTGTCGGGATAGGCATCGGGCACTGTCCACACAAAAATTTGCGATAGTTGGGTAGAAATGGTTTCGTTGGCATAAATGGTGGCTACCACATTGTATAAACCGGTGGTGTGGTTAGTTACGTTTACCGTGCTGCTGCTGAAATCCTGATACATATCGTAATCGCACTCTACATATACTTTAACCACTTTTGGGCAAACCGATTGCATGGTTTCATAGCCTTCATCGGGCAGGGTTTGGGGCAGTAGTTTATTGAGTTGGTGGTGGTGTGGGGGCATTTGGTGTTTAAAGTCGGGCACATCATCGGGCACGGCACAGGTAAACGGGTTTGGCACGGTAACCAGGTTATCGTTGTAAACCACATAATCGGTTGTTTTGCCGGTTAGTTTACCTATCACAAAATTGCCTTGGTTGTTTGAGATAACCGCTATTACTTCGTCATTAAACAAACTTACGGCGGCTAAGGAGTGCGGATTGTTTTGAATAATGCCCCTGTAGTATAAACCGGCGCAGTAGGGCAGGTGGTTTTGCTGTTGGTTTTTGCCGGCTTCGGTAACAAAAAAATCATCGGTTAAAATGGGCGCTTGGGTAAGTTCTACCTGTATGGTTTGGTTTGGGCTAATAGGTATAGCAAGCCGTATGTGGGGGTAGTTGGCTGCTACGGCTTGGGCTAACCGGCTACGGTTAAGGGTAAGCAATTGGGCATCGGGAGCAAAGCGGTAAATGGGGTCATCGGGGTTTACCGCCTGTTGAACGGTAAAGAGTGAAGTGGGTTCAAATTGGGCATTTTGGCTTTTCAGTTCCGATATTTGACGGGCTACGGGTTTTAGGTTTTGGGCAAAAACATGGGAAACAAACCCGCCCCAAAGCATCGTAAAAAGCAATAAATATACAGGTAAAAAACACCTTTGCATGTGGTTAAATTTGGCAGTTGAAAAATGGTTGATTAAAAACTCAACAAAAATACAAAACCCCTCCAAGCATTTAGCCGGGAGGGGTTTTTTTTATGACGAAATTGGTAAAAAGTCTTTTACCAACGGTAGGGGTATTACATCATGCCGCCCATTCCGCCGCCGCCGTGTTGGTGCGGAGCAGCCGATTCTTCTTGGGGTTTGTCAACAATAAGGCACTCAGTAGTAAGCAACATACTGGCAATAGAAGCGGCATTTTCAAGGGCTACACGGCTTACCTTAGTGGGGTCTATTACGCCTTGCTCCATTAGGTCGCCGTATTCTTCGGTGTGGGCGTTAAAGCCTTGAGCGCCTTTGCTGCTTTTAATGCGCTGTACAATAATAGAGCCTTCTAAGCCGGCATTAGCGGCAATTTGGCGAAGGGGTTCTTCAAGGGCGCGCTTAACAATTTCAATGCCGGTTCTTTCATCATCGTTGTTGCCTTTAAGGTTGGTAAGCGATGAAATAGAACGGATATAAGCTACACCGCCGCCGGGAATAATGCCTTCTTCTACGGCAGCGCGGGTAGCGTGCAGGGCATCGTCAACGCGGTCTTTCTTTTCTTTCATTTCCACTTCGGTAGGAGCGCCTACGTATAATACTGCCACACCGCCGGCAAGTTTGGCAAGGCGTTCTTGCAGTTTTTCGCGGTCATAATCAGAAGTGGTTGTTTCAATTTGGGCTTTAATTTGGTTAACGCGGGCTTTAATATCTTCGCTTTCGCCGGCGCCGTTAATAATAGTGGTATTGTCTTTGTCTATCACTATTTTTTCGGCACGACCAAGATAGTTTAACGTAGCGTTTTCCAACTTGTAACCACGCTCTTCCGAAATGGCAGTACCACCGGTAAGAATGGCAATATCTTCTAACATGGCTTTGCGGCGGTCGCCAAAACCGGGAGCTTTAACCGCAGCTACGCGGAGGGTGCCCCTAATTTTGTTTACCACCAAAGTAGCTAAGGCTTCGCCATCCACATCTTCGGAAATAATGAGCAAGGGGCGACCGGTTTGTACTACTTTTTCTAAAACAGGCAGCAATTCTTTCATGTTAGAAATCTTTTTATCATAGATGAGGATAAAAGGATTTTCCAACTCGGCTTCCATTTTTTCGGCATTGGTAACAAAGTAGGGCGACAGGTAACCGCGGTCAAACTGCATACCTTCTACCACATCTACATAGGTATCGGTGCCTTTTGACTCTTCAACGGTAATTACGCCTTCTTTTTTTACTCTTTCCATTGCTTGGGCAATCAGTTTACCAATTTCGGTATCGTTGTTGGCAGAAATGGTAGCTACTTGCTCAATTTTTTTGTTTTCGTCGCCTACTTGTACCGACATAGATTTGAGGGTTTCTACCACTTTGGCAACGGCTTTGTCAATACCGCGTTTCAAATCCATGGGGTTAGCGCCGGCGGCAAGGCTTTTTAAACCGGCAGTTACAATAGCTTGTGCCAAAACGGTAGCCGTAGTGGTGCCATCGCCGGCAATATCGGAAGTTTTAGAAGCTACTTCTTTGAGCATTTGTGCGCCAAGATTTTCCATAGGGTCTTCCAGCTCAATTTCTTTAGCTACCGTAACACCGTCTTTGGTAATGGCAGGAGCGCCAAATTTCTTTTCAATAACCACGTTTCTGCCCTTAGGACCCAGCGTTACTTTTACCGCATTTGCTAAGGCATCTACGCCTTTTTTGAGTTTTTCTCTTGCGTCTGCTTCGTACTGAATTAACTTAGCCATAATGTTTAGCTTTATTTAGATTTTTGTTTTGAAAAATGAAAGGAAAATAAAAAATGTGGTTATACCACCGCAAAAATGTCTGATTCACGCATAATGAGGTAATCCTCACCCTCAATAGTGAGTTCGGTGCCTGAGTATTTGCCGTACAGTACACTGTCGCCCACTTTAACGGTCATAGGCTCGTCTTTTTTACCGCCGCCTACGGCTACTACGGTGCCGCGTTGGGGTTTTTCTTTAGCTGAATCGGGAATAATGATACCGCCTTTAGTAGTAGTTTCGGCTTCGGCAGGTTTAACAACTACTCGGTCTGCTAACGGTTTAATGTTAACGCTCATGATACTTATTGATTTTTAGTGTTTAATGGTGAATTGATTACCTTTTTGCCATTGCACATTCTGTGCCAACCGGCTTTTTATGCCATTTTTTCCGATTTTTATGCAATTTTTTCGGACAAACTTGGTAGTTTTGTCAGAATGTTGTTTTTTTGTTAAACTTTTCCCGACAAAACGGGTCTCCTTACCACCTTTTTGTTTCACCTTAACCTGCCGATTATGAAACGTATCTACTTACCCGGTGTCTGGTCTTAACTAAATTCCTTGTGATAACCACAAAGTTAGCCTACTAATACGCCATGAACCTGCCATTTTCAAAAATCTGTGCAAATCAACCACATCCGCGTTATCCGTGTGCTAATTGCTGCCGTAAATCTTACCAATTTAGTCTGCAAATACACCATAAATTTGAATTGCAGACAGTACCTAAGTAGTTACTATGAAACAACTATCTGCCAACTGGCTAACCGAAGGGCTCATTGATGCCGAGTACAAAAAATACATCTTGCTGGCATACTTGCAAGAGGTAAACCAACATTTTGAAGAGCATAAACTGTATCCGTTTCTATCCGATTTGGTTTACCATTACCGCAGTTTACTTACCCTCAAACAAAACAAGGAGCAAGTTAGCGGTCATTTTCCGAAAAGGATTGAAAAAATAGACCTCGAAAAATTTACCATAGCATACGAGCGCATTATGCACGATGACCGCTATATGGAAGAAATACAAGCAATTGTAGATTTTGCTATACCCAAAATTCAGGAGCAACTCAATACCGGTGCCGAAATGTATGAATATGTTTCGCAAAAAATAGCCATTGCTCCCATTGGCATTATTCCGCTTCAAACCGATGAGGGTTATTTGCTTATTTGCAATGGTAATGTAACACATACCGATGCGTACCTTTATAGAGTTACCGTTTTTACCGATGCTACCGAAAAGTACCGCGCCATAAAAACCTGCTTTTTGCAAACTTATACCCGCAGCATAACCACCACCTACGAGAGCATTAAACACGATTTGATACAAAATAACAGAGAGTTACCCAATCCGGCAACTTTTGCGGTGCATAGCAATTACACTTTCCCGATGCACGAAACGCTGCTGCCCGTAGCCAAAAGAAACCTGATGCGTTTTTTGGGGGCATTGTAAGATGCCAATATAAAGTTACTGCTGTAAGGTGGGCTCAATTTTCCCGATATTACTCAGATGAAATGATTTGCGCCTACTACTTTAACGTGAGGTTGGAGTTGTAAGCTTGCGCAAATACTTGCCGCAAAAGGATTTTAAACAGGTGGGGTGATATATTACGGTGCGCTGCACCTTTGCAAAATAAGTGCGCCAATTTATGTTGGTAACACACAAGGGGCAGCGCCCCGTAATCTTGGTAGCACAGATGCGTATTTTGTTTATTATCAGGTGCAGCGCACCGTAACGTGTTGCCCATTTTAACGAGTGTACCTAAACCTTATGCAGATTTTACCCCCTATCGGGCATTCATTTTAATTCCAACCTCACGTTACTTTAAACCCACAGCACCCACCTATTGTCCTTGACACCACACCATTAACCGGCGCAGTTCGGCATCGGGAGTAGTGGCAAGGTCTATCACTTCGCCGGTTGCCCGGTCATAATCAAACACTGCCCGTTCAAAAATCAAATTACCTGCAATAGGTAAAGAACCATAGGAACGGGTAGTGGTGTAAACCCCATAAAATCGCCTGCCAATGGCTTCATCAGAAAGGGTAAGCCCATCAATTTTGAGCTGTATAACAAAATCTTCATCTACATAGTTTTCGCCGTCGTCAATGGTTTCCATATATATCCACAATACCGGGTTTTTAAATTTCCACTCGCCAATATAATTTTGTTCAATTCGGGGGTGTTTCATGCGTACCACACCGTTTTTAATTAAAATGGGCAATTTGAATACTTTTTGTTCGCTTTCGTTTCGGCAGAAATATAAATTGAAACAGCCATCGTGGTGGTGTTTGCTGAATTTTTTCAGTGTTTGGTCGCTTTCTACAAAATCAAAGGTAAAAACCGGAAAAGCATAAAGTAAGCCTATTTGCTGTGCCGTTAATTGAATTGGCAGGGTATGGAGTTGTTGTTCTGTAAAGTTGTCCCTGAACACAAAATTTTTCAAGTTATCTACCGAAATCGGCAGGCATAAACCCACGCCATGCCGGGCAGAGAGTTTGTGAGCTCGGGCATACATAATGGTAACGGTAAGCGTATCAATGGTTTCTGTATTAGGACGCGGTTTTGTAAATAATATCTCAAAGTATTTGCTGGTGGGTTTGGCGCTTGCTAACGTAGCGGCCACACTTGCCCCCCGCACCCTCAAAGTTCCGGTTAAGAGGAGGTCATTGTAACGACTCAGCTCTATATGATAGCCGTTAGAAATGGTTAGCGGCGCTACCCTAAAACTGTAGCTCTCTTTGTTGCAATAAAACAAGAGGTAGTTTCCGTCAAAAATAGATAAATTCTCACTTGGCTCTTCGGGTGTATGTTTAGTTGCCCATTCAAAGGGCTTTTCTTGAAGCATCGCGTTGATATAATTTCTTATGTCGGCTTTTTGTTCGCCCGATAACTCCCAGAAACATTTTGTAGCATCAATTAATGCCAAATCGGTTGGTATGGGGTATTTGCGGGTAAAGGCATGTGCATCTGAACAACCCTTAACCAATCGGGCAATGGCATTTAGGGTGGTAGTCCTGAAATTATTAGGTTGGGCTTGTAGATTTTCGAGTGTCCTAACCGTATTCATCAGTTTATAGTAAGTATCGTTGTTAAGTCCGGTAGCCCGAAGTATCAATTTCCTGACAACTTCGTTGTGGGGGTTATTTTCTATACCGTAACATCGGAACAATTCTGCTATCAGATACTGGTAGTAGGGGTGTATGTGCATATTTTTTTATTTTACCTTTTTTATGCCCTAAAGTATGCAGCAACCACAAATGTGCGCCACAATTTTGTGTAAATACAACACTAAACCGCTTGCCCCTCCTACTTTGTACGGCTAAACCACCGGTTTTTATATTAAACCGAATGTTAGCCGAATGTAACCGAACAGGTTTTGTTACAATAACCTTACTGCCGATGATAAAGTTTTATGCGGTTTTATTCGTTTTGAAAAATATACCGAAAACTTTACAAAAACGTTCTTTTTTGCTTGTCGCCTTGGCAAAATTGGGTTAACTTTATACCGGAAACAGCCAAAAAGGTAGTCAAGCTATAAACTTACTGTATTTGCTTTTCTTACTCGTTTCGTCTTGCAAATAGGCAAGTAATTTTGGTAGTGGTGTTGGAAAAAGGAATTTTTTAAACCTAAAAACATTTCATATGCATTCCCTTAATTGTTTACACCCCAAAACCTAAATTGCCATGAAAAAGTATGATTTCACCACCCGCTGTTGTTGCCCCGGCTGTTCATGCCCATGCAACCCCTGCCGTACTCATGTAGAGCCCGAACCCCCTCCCAAACGCTCTGATTTAATTGTTGCGTTAGTAATGGCTTTTGTGGTTATACTGTCCATTACTACTTGTAGTAAATCTACACATGCCTCCCCGCTACACAGCCCAATTTTATTGACACCTGTTGCACCTGCTAACTGATTGCACTATTTTACTTTACACTAAACCACCCAACGGGGCAGAAAGCCGATAGGTTTTTCTTGCCCCGTTTTGGTTTTGGGCTTTTGCCAAGTTGAAAAGGGAGGAGAGGAGTGCAGATGCCCTCCCTTTGGCATCTTACTGTTGGTTTTTAGTAATTATACTTTTTTAATGGGAATGGTGGTTGTACGGCAAATCACGTTTTTAGAACCCACTACCAAAATACAAAACTGCAAAGCCCGGCATTTTTGCATGTATGGCTATGGCATGTCATTTTTTGATAGCGGAGATGTTGTGTTTTTCGCTAAAATACTGTCAAATTTCTGTAAAATTTTCAAAAAACAAAAAATGCCATAAAAAGCTAAAACATATTGAAATAGCCCTAAAACAAAGCGTTTTAGGGCTATTTAGTGCATTGTGCTTGCACAAATTTTTGTTTTGTTCACAAATTTGCGTTAAATAAAGGTCAAATTTTGTGAAAAAGTGGTTATTTTTGGGCGGAAAGAATAGTGTACGCATCGGAAATTTGGAATATTCCAAATTGTTTCTTTGAATTTTTTGAGCTTATTTGATGAAAGTATTGCTATTTTTTTCTCATAAATTCGGAAAAATTTCTCTCTTTGAACTGTTAAGCAAATATCCATTAAAAAGTAAAATTGTTGAAAATGAATAAGGTGCAAGTAAATCTAAAAAATTGTTTTGCAGGCTTTGGTATAAGCAGGCTTCTTGTTTTGCTTTTTGCATGGTCGTTTTTATTGCCCGTTGGGGTATTGGCTCAAACTTTTTACATAGTGGGTAGTGGTACAACAAGTAATACTAATACTGTATATCCTGCCCCCTACGGACAATATTACTGGGGTGCAAGGCATCAGTTTTTAGTTACTGCTGCGCAGTTAACGGCGGCAGGTATTCCTGCAAATAGTACTATTTCTCAGCTTGGGTTTAATGTTACTGCTCTTAATTCTACCGGTTCTCATACCGGGTTTCAAGTGAGGGTATATACTACTACCTCTGCTAACCCTATATCTACAGCATATCTTACTACTGGTTTGGTGGCACAAACCAATGCGATTAATTATACCCCTACCACGGGTTGGAATATGCACACATTTACCGCTCCGTTTACTTGGAACGGTACAGCCAATTTGGTTATTGAAACATGTTTTAATAATTCTGGTTATACGAATAATGCCTCCACCCAATGGACTACAAACCTTTCCGGTGCCACATATTCACTATATTTCCGTGCAGATGCTTCCGGTGTATGTTCCAGTACTTCCACATCAGCATCAAGCACTACTACTCGACCCAATATTAGGTTTGGTGTGGCTAGTACTCCGGCTTACCGTGCCTCTATAACTTCTGCAAATTTTGGTTCATCTACTTGGTGTGCAGGAGAAACACGTACTGTATCCGTTACCATACAAAACACAGGAACTGCTACATGGACTAACGCCAGCCCCGATGTAAATATAGGGGTGAAATGGAACACCAACGGTGCCAACTGGTCAGACTACCATGTGCGTACCGATGCCAATAACCTGGCATCCGGTCAAACCGCTACTTATAATCTTACCATAACTGCCAGCAATGCTACGGCAGGTCCGGTTTATAGTACCTTTTTATCGCCCGGTACAAATAACCTGACTTTTGATGTAGTAGTGGAAGGCAACTGCTGGTTTGGTAACAACAATGGTTCTTGCGGTCCGGGTAATACCGTATTTACAACCGGTGCTATCACCATTGCAAATTGCGGGTGTACCAATACCAGTCTATTCCCGAGTGCTTTTAATGCGCCTGCACAGGGGTCAAGTTCTACAATTTCTACTATCCAATACCAATCTGAATACAATCAAATGAACAATGTAACTGCGGGGCATAATTTTACCTCTACTGCCGGTATTGCCGGCACTTACATTACCGTTCGGTCTGGTACTTTTAATGGCACATTAGTAGCCCAAGGCACTACCCCCTTAAATTGGACTGCTCCCTCATCGGGCACTTATTTTATCCATTACAATACCAATTCTTCCTGTGGAACCGCCTCAACCAGCATGATCACCTCCATCTCCAATAATTTGCAGGCTTGTACTAATACTTCTATGTGGCCGTCAAGTGCTGTTACAGCTCCCTCAGCCGGCACTACCTTAACAATTTCAACCTGCAACTACCATACTGAATATAATCAGGTGAATAGTGTAGTTGGAGGCAACACTTTTGTGTCTAATTCAAGTACTGCCGGTACATATATTACCGTTCGGTCAGGCACTTTCAATGGTACAGTAGTTGCCGCAGGTACGTCACCTTTATCATGGACTGCCCCTTCATCGGGTACTTATTTTATTCATTACAACATTAACTCCTCTTGTGGTACTGCTACATCATGTATGACTACTACATTACAAAATACAACTACTGTACCGCCTCCCTCGTGCACTACCTACATAGCCCCAGCCAACGGAGCTACCGGCTTAAACCCGGGCGCTATAACCCTTAGCTGGAATGCCGCCTCGGGAGCTACCAGTTACGATGTGTACTTGGGTACTTCCTCACCACCTACTACATTATTAGGTAATTATGTAACTACTTCTGCCGCTGTTACCGGTTTTGCTACCGGGCAGGTGAATTATTGGCAGGTGATACCTAAAAATGCCAGTGGCGCTGCATCGGGTTGTTCCATTTTTAGTTTTACTCCCGGTACAGTTATCAACATGCCGCCTTTTAATAATGGAGCAGTAACAACCTGTTCTGCAACATTCTTTGATACAGGAGGTAGTGGAGGGAATTATTTTGATGGTGAAAATTACACCCTTACCATTTATCCTGCTACTGTGGGTCAGAATGTCCGGCTGTCGTTTACTTCTTTTTCTACAGAATCAGGGTATGATTTTATGTATATTTACAATGGCATCAATACTTCTGCACCATTGCTGTATTCCGGTAGCGGCACAGCTCTACCCTTAGGTGGTACAGTTACAGCAAATAATGCTGCGGGGGCGCTGACTATTGTATTTACTTCTGATGGCATTATTAATTTTAGCGGCTGGGCGGCTAATGTGAGTTGTGTAGCATCGTATAATCCTTGTGCATCTACTCCTACACTTACTTGTGGCACAGCTACAACTGCTACTTTTGCGGCGGGTAGTGGGGCAGGGTGGAATTTAACATCATGTTATTTTGCTGGTACCCCCGGCGAAGAAAAAATCTTTTTATTCACCGCACCCAGTACCGGTACCTACACCTTAAATCAAACTGCCTCATCGGGATTCGTGGATTACTTCTTCAAGGCGGTTTCCGGCGGTTGCAGTTCCACCGGATGGACGTGTATTGATGACCTTAGTGGGCCTATATCTGCTTCCTTTTTTTTAACCGGTGGCGTACAGTATTATATTTTGGCAGACCCGGAATTTAGTACAGGTGGTTCGGCTACGTTCAGCATTGGACAAAGCCCCGTAGATGGCACCCTCAGCCCCAGTACTGCCACCACCGTTTGTTTGGGGCAACCCATAGGCGTAACTTCTTCGGGCGGAACCGGCACGGTGCGTTATTGGGCGCAAACTCCCGCAGGCGGAGGCAGTTGGAACGTATTTGAAAATCAGCCTTCCAATGCCGCAGGCAATGGAT
Organism: Bacteroidetes bacterium UBA2322; assembly: GCA_002345145.1. Classification (GTDB taxonomy): domain Bacteria; phylum Bacteroidota; class Bacteroidia; order Chitinophagales; family UBA2359; genus UBA2359. The sequence goes on along the minus strand of DDVC01000166.1, from coordinate 4,788 downwards.
ACACCTTTACCCCTTCTGCCGCCGGCACCTACCGCATACATGCCCGATGGTTTACCGAGTGCGGCTTTTGTTGGGATGTAGGTAGTTGTCCGCTATTCCCCGCTGTTGATTTTACAGTAGTTGCACCGTCCGCAGTAGGCGCTGTTTCGGCAAATCAAGCCATCTGCCCCAATACACAGCCTGCCAACATGACAATCGCCAGCGCTACCGGAACCATACAATGGCAAATGTCGCCGGTATCTGATTTCACATCGGGGGTTACCAATGTGGGTACAAATTCTACTACTCTTACAAGCGCGCAAGTAGGCAATTTATCCGCTACCCGATATTTCAGGGCAGTAGTAACTAATTCCCCCTGTGGCAGTGTAACATCTAATGTGATTACTGTAACCGTTACCGATACTACCTTTCCTTCAATTACTTGTCCCTCCAATATCAATGTAAACAATGCCGCCAATACTTGTGCCGCAACCGTAACCTACACAGCACCGGTGGGCACCGATAACTGCCCGGGTCCGGTTACCACACAAATAGCAGGTTTGGCAAGCGGCAGCAGTTTTCCGGTGGGCACAACTACCAATACTTTCCGGGTTACCGATGGCTCGGGCAATACGGCACAGTGCAGTTTTACTGTAACCGTTACCGATAATCAGTTGCCTACCATTACCTGCCCCACCAACATTGGTGTAAATACGGCATCGGGTCAGTGCCATGCGGTGGTTACCTATACCGCTCCGGTAGGCTCCGATAACTGTTCGGGCGCTACTACTACCCGCACCGCCGGACCGGCAAGCGGCTCAACTTTTTCGGTAGGCGTTACCACCATTACCCATACTGTAACGGCGGCTAACGGGCAAACGGCAACATGCAGTTTCACTGTAACTGTTACCGATAACCAGCCGCCTACGGCAAACTGTCAAAACATTGCGGTTACTGTTGGGGCGGGAGGCACGGTGAACATTACACCCACCCAAATCAACAACGGCTCTTCCGATAACTGTACTACCACGCCAAATTTATTATTATCGGTTGTACCGAATAGTTTTACTTGCAGCAATACCGGCGCCAATACCGTTACGCTAACGGTAAACGATGGTAATGGCAATACCAACACATGTACTGCCACCGTTACCGTAAATGGTCAGCCCGATGATAAAACGCCTGCTTTGTTAGCTTCGCCTATATGCAGCGGCACGGCAGCTACCATACAAATACCCGCCTCCCAATCGGGCGTGAGCTACCAACTCCGCCTCAATGCCGACAACAGCTCGGTAGGCACTCCGGTATCGGGCACCGGCGGCGCCATTAACCTTTCTACCGGCACACTCACTTTTGCTACGCCTACCTCCATAAACTACAATGTGCTGGCTACCAATACCGCCAATGGTTGTACGCGGCAGCTCACCGGGGTTATTACGGTGCAGGTAATACCCAACCCCAGTGGCGGCTCTATCACTGCGCAGTCGTTCTGTGCCGGGCAGTCGGTTTTGTTAACTGTTAACAGCGTGAGCAATGCCTCTGCTGAAGCTTACCAGTGGAGTTTGCCGTCGGGTATAACTGCTGTATCACCCTCCACCACAGCATCTATCAGCGTACAGGGCATTACAGCCGGCACTTATACGGTAACGGTTACACCCCAAAACGTATCGGGCGCTACTACTTGCAACGGTGCGCCCGTTACCGGCACTGTTACCGTTAAACCCCTTCCTACTGCCACACTCACCAATAACGCCCCTGCCATTTGCTCGGGCAATACCACCAATATCAGCATCAGTGCAGCCCCCGCCAATGTATCGGGCACTACTTATAGCTGGTCAAGAAACAACACCGGCGATGTAAGCGGCACAGCAAGCGGTTCGGGTAGCTCCATTTCAGTTGCCCTTACCAACAATACCAATGCTCCGCAAACCGTAGAGTTTACTGTTACCCCCACTGCCGATGGCTGCAATGGCACGCCGGTTACTACTTCGGTAGTGGTTAATCCTACCCCTTCGGTTACCATCAACAACCTTACTGGCACCGTTTGCAGCGGCGGAACTACCAATATCGGGCTGAGTTCCAATGTATCGGGCGCTACTTTTAACTGGACTATCACCAGTGTTAATGAGGTAGTTGCTTCTTCGTCAAGCGCCACCGGCGTATCAGTACCCATATCCGTTACGCTTACCAATCCGGCTACTGCCACCCGTACAGTGGTATTCCAAATTACCCCCGTAGCCAATGGCTGCCCGGGAATACCACAAAATGCCTTTGTACAGGTGATACCGCAACTCAATACTGCCAACAGTGTTTTGGCAACATCGCCGGTTTGTGATAGTGAGGCGGCTACCATTACCATTAGTTCACCGCAAACGCAGGTTGTTTATCAGGCGCGCAAGGCTTCCGATAACACACTGGTTGCCGGCAGCGCCGTAGGCTCAGGCTCTATTACCATACCCGTAGGCATACTCACCTACGCAGGGTCGCCGCATACCTTTAATATAGTGGCTGTATCTAACCTCAACGGCGCTTGTACGGCTACCCTCTCCAACCAGGCGGTAATTAGTGTTTTAGAAAAACCCACTCCGCCCACAGCAGTTACCGCCAATGGGCAAACAGCCCTTACGGTATGCCCCGGCACCACCGGCAACCTTACCTTAGCAGCATCGGGCGGCTACCTGCCATCGGGCGCTACTATCCGTTGGTATGCGCCTTTCTGCGGTACGCCCATTGGCACAGGCAGCCCGTTGGTTATTCCTATGCCTTCTGCTACTACTACTTATTATGTGGCTTACGACAACGGTAGTTCTTGCTCTACGCCCTGTGCAGGGATAACAGTTACCGTAGGCGATTTTATCCCGCCCAATGCCGTATGTCAAGGGGCAATCGTTCAACTCAATTCGGGCGGAACGGCAAGCATCACCCCCGTACAAATCAACAACAACTCTACCGATAACTGTGTTATCGGCGGGTATTCGCTCAGCCAAACCAATTTTACCTGCGCCCATATAGGCAACAATACCGTTACACTCACCGTTACCGATGGCGTTGGCAATCAGGGTTCTTGTACGGCAACTGTTACCGTACAAGACCTAATACAACCCACTATTACCTGCCCCACCTCGCCCATTACTTTGTACGGTTGTAGCGGTGTTATGCCCAATCTCACCCAAACATCGGGCATAACGCTGGCAAACAGCAGCGCCGATTTTTCGGGCATACAGGGCAATAAAAACTGGTATTACGGAGAGTACTCCGCATTTAATACCAACGGCTTTACCCAATTGCCCAATTTTACCGGTTTTGTGTGGAACAAACCCGGCACCAATTTAGACTTCCCACAGTTAGATGCCAATGGCGGACACCCGCAAATTGAAAACCTCAATTGGGCAGTGCGCCGGTGGGAGAGCAACTACACCGGTGCAGTTACCATACAACTGCAATTTTACGACCGCAATACTTCTTGTGGCGATGGCGCTCACGTAAGGCTGTTCCGAAACAATACCGAAGTTTGGCAATACTTGAATATACCCGGCTCTATGCAAACCTTCAATATCCCGATAAATGTAACTGCCGGCGATAAAATAGACCTTGCCATTGACCCGAAATTTGATGCCGGTTGCGACGATACCCACCTTACCGGCATAATCAGCATAACCACCACCCTAAGCGCCTCCGATAATTGCACCGTGAGCAGCATTACCCAGTCGGTAGCATCTGGCGCACCACTTGTGCAAGGAAACAATACCGTTACGCTCACTGCCACCGACCAATCGGGTAATACAGCTACTTGCAATGTAAATGTAATTTTGCAAGACAACGTGCCGCCAACAGCAGTTTGTAACGATTTTATTGTAGTACAGTTAGATGCTGCCGGCAATGCCACTATTACCCCGGCAATGGTAAACAATGGTAGTACAGACAACTGCGGCATTGCCACCATAGTATTAGATGAACCAACTTCTTTTACTTGTGCCGATGCCGGTGGAGTAAACGATATTTTTGCCATACTTAGCGTTACAGATTTTGGTGGAAATACCAGTATTTGTGAAACCTACATTTATGTGGAAGACAGTGTTTCGCCCGATGCGCAGTGTGTTAGCAACCTTACTGTCCAATTAGATAGCAATGGGTATGCGGCTATAGGTGCAGCCGACTTGGATAACGGAAGCGCTGATAACTGCGGTATAGAAGACTATCAGTTAGATATAGCCGAGTTTTCTTGCGATGACATAGCCGCAAGTCCCGTTACGGTTACGCTTACAGTAATTGACTTTTACGCTAACCAAAGCCAGTGCACTACACAAGTAACGGTGCAAGACAATATTGTGCCCGAAATAACCTGTCCGACGAGCCCAATTGTGGTAACTAACGACATTGGCGAGAGCGGAGCAGTGGTTACTTACTCGGTTACTGCCGAAGACAATTGCAGTTACGCTATTAACCAAACCGCCGGTTTGCCAAGCGGCAGTTTCTTTACCATTGGCGCTACAACCAATACCTTTACGGTTACCGATGCCGGCGGCAATGCTGCCTCGTGCAGTTTTACGGTAACGGTGAACGATGCCGAAGCGCCTGTGGTGGCTATCCCCGATGGAAGTACTACCGTTTCTTGTTTGGCTTTGGCAATAACGCCTAATCCGATTCCAACAGCCACCGATAATTACGATACCGGCGTTATTTCGGGCGTTTCGGTAGGTTTTACCGATACGCCCAACCCCATAACCTGCGAGGGAACACGGGTTTACACATACAGTTATACCGATGCAGCAAATAATACAAGTTACTGGACTTATACCTACACCATAG
>DDVC01000053.1 GCA_002345145.1 Bacteroidetes bacterium UBA2322 | reverse complement strand
AAAGAAAGTTGGTTGCCCGATGTTTTTTTACTGATTGATAAGATTTCCCGAAAAGAAACAGTTGCCTAAAAATTAGCTGTAATAGTTTTTTAGTGTAGGGTCGTCTTCGTAAGCCGAGTTAATATGGCAAAGGTGGTCTAACATTTCGGCAAAAAGGTCAAACAGTTTGTGGAGTTGGTCAATATCTTTTATAATGCCATGCACAATAAATTGCAGTTCGTCCACATTTTTACCAAAAGAACCAAAGGGCGATTGCGGGGTGGCGCTTTTAACCGTTACTTTTATCCTTGGCTGTTCGTTAAACAGGTATCTGATGCGGGGGTTTGCAAAAAACTTCCAGAGCTTATAGTGGTCGTTGCCTTTAATGATGAAGTCAAAATCAAACTGCTCATCTTCACCAATTTCCACATCTTCCATGCCAAAGAACTTACCCACATCGGCAAAAAAATTGCGCCGGTAAATGGTAAACCTAAAACCATCTTTGTTAATGTAGGGCGCTCTTATTCGGGTATAAGTATGCGTTGTTTTACCGGTAGAAACCACATAATTATCCAGCACAATAGTCCACTCCTTGTGCGAAACCACTACTGCATCTTTACCCAACCAACCGCCATCAACAAACTGCCCACCCATACGGCGGCTCAGTTCTTGCCAAATTTCCTTTTTACTTGGTCCAAAAAGTTTGCGCAAAAATTCCATCGGGAAGGATTTTCAAAAACAAAGTCCAAAAGTAAGATAAAATTGGTGTTGGTAAAGCATACTTAGCCAATTCTGTTCTATATTTAGCACAAAATTGATTTTTGCATGGGGGTAAGACAAAATTTCTCTATGCGAATATCACTCACTACGGTAAGTGAAAAAGCATTTGCCCCTTACAAAATTCTACCTCAATAAAACAAACATTTGTAAGCGCCAATCTTTACCATAACCCTACTCTGCCAACAAAATAAAGGCGTAAAAGGGAAAAAATGAAAAAATTCACCCTAAAAATATCTGTGTTTTAGAAGCAAATTTTTACCTTTGCGGCATAATTTTCACCAAATAACTCAAAAATAATGGGAAACAGCCGCTTAAAAGCCATAGAAGCCGCCCAAAAAAGAGAAATTATTGACGTAAAGCTGCCATCGGATAAAATCTCCGATTACTTTGCTGCCAACGTGTTCAGCATTGACACCATGCGCCGCTTTTTATCGCAGGAGGCGTTTGATAGCATGATGGGCTCTATACACTCCGGTCAAAAAATAGACCGAACCGTAGCCGACCAAATAGCCGTAGCCATGAAAGAATGGGCAATGAGCAAGGGAGCTACCTCTTACTGCCATTGGTTTCAGCCGCTTACCGGCGCTACCGCCGAAAAACACGACACTTTTTTTACCCCCATAGACGGAGCGCGGGGTATTGAAACTTTTAGTGGCGATGCCTTAGTGCAGCAAGAACCCGATGGTTCCAGTTTTCCATCGGGCGGTTTGCGCGCCACTTTTGAAGCAAGGGGTTATACTGCTTGGGACCCCACCTCGCCGGCGTTTATTATGTCGGTGGGGTCATCGGGTAAAACGCTTTGTATCCCCACTATTTTTGTTTCGTTTACCGGCGATTCGCTCGATTACAAAGCCCCCCTGCTCAAATCGCAGCACTACCTCGAAACAGCCGCCGTTGAAGTTTGCAACTATTTTGACCGAAACATTACCAAAGTTTTCCCCACCTTAGGCTGGGAACAAGAATACTTTTTGGTTGATGAAGCCCTGTTTTTAGCCCGACCCGATTTGCTTACCACCGGACGCACGCTGCTGGGCAGCCCATCGGTAAAAGGGCAGCAACTCGAAGACCACTATTTTGGCTCTATTCCGGAGCGGGTGTATGCCTATATGCTCGATTTTGAAACCGAAGCCCTCAAATTGGGCATCACCATTCGTACCCGGCACAACGAAGTTGCACCCGGACAGTATGAGTGCGCCCCCGTTTTTTCGGAAGCCAATATAGCCGTTGACCACAACCAATTGCTCATGGATTTGATGGATAGGGTTGCCCGTCGGCATAAATTCCGCGTACTGTTTCACGAAAAACCCTTTGCCGGTGTAAACGGTTCGGGCAAGCACAACAATTGGTCGTTGGGTACTAATACCGGCAAAAACCTCCTTTCGCCGGGTAAAACGCCTAAAAATAACCTCCGTTTTCTTACCTTTTTCATCAATACCATTAAAGCCGTAAACGACAACGCCAACCTGATGCGAGCTGCTATTGCCAGCGCCGGAAACGACCACCGTTTGGGCGCTAACGAAGCCCCGCCGGCTATTATTTCCGTTTTTATTGGCACTACGCTTACCCAAGTTTTAGACGATTTGGAAGATAAAGTTAAAAAAGGCGGTAAAATGGACGAGTACGAAAAATCGGAACTTAAATTGGATATCCACAATAAAATACCCGATTTGATGCTGGATAATACCGACCGCAACCGTACCTCGCCCTTTGCCTTTACCGGAAATAAATTTGAGTTTAGAGCCGTAGGCTCATCTGCCAACTGCGGTTTGGCTATGACCATTCTGAACGCCATTGTAGGCTCGCAACTCATTGCCTTTAAAAATGATGTAGAAGAATTGGTGAAAGAAGGCGAAAAACGCGATGGCGCTATTTTGCGCGTGTTGCGCCGCTATATTTCCGATAGCCGCACCATTTTGTTTGAAGGCGACAACTACAGTAAAGAATGGGAAGAAGAGGCTGCCAAAAGAGGACTGTCGAACGTAAAAACTACACCCCATGCGCTGGGCTTTTTTGTTACCGATGAGGCACACAAAGTATTGGTAAACACCGGTATTTACAGCCATAGAGAACTGCACGCCCGATACGATGTTTGGTTAGAACAGTACCAACGCAAAATAGATATTGAAGCCGGCATTTTAACCGATATGATTATGAATCAGGTTATTCCGGCTGCCATTAAGTACCAGTACACCGTAGCCAATGCCGTTAAAACTTCTATGGAACTTGGTTACACGGCACAAGATTTTGCCCATCAGGTAAAAATGGTTAAAACCCTTGCCGACCACGTTACCGCACTGAAAAAACTGACCGACAAAATGAACGATGAACGCAAAACTGCCACCGCCATTGAAGCAGCCGATGCCCGTTCTATCGCTTTTTGTGAAAAGGTGAAACCGTTTTTTGACCAAATCAGGCAACATGCCGATGCCTTAGAAGAAATGATTGACGATGAGCTTTGGCCCCTGCCCAAATACCGCGAAATGTTCTTTCTGCGGTAATTTTACCTACTGAATAACGCCTCTATATACCTAAAACCCCCAATGTTGTGCTACCAACATCGGGGGTTTTTTAATCCGTTATTATCGGTAGTGGGTACTAAACCCTAACAACAAACGCAAGTGCAACATCTTGCTCCCCTCTTTGCGGTAAATCGACACGAGTAAGTTGCACTATGCAGTAGTTAAAGCGATTGTACAATAGGGAGATGGTAGGGTTTGCGTAGCACGCCCCAAAACCGGCAGTAATTACGGTGCACTGCACCATTTAACCCACTTTCCGCACCCCCATT
>DDVC01000009.1:3641-13407 GCA_002345145.1 Bacteroidetes bacterium UBA2322 | reverse complement strand
TAACTAAGCCTCAAAGAACAATAACTAAGTTTCAAAGAATAGTAACTAAACTTCAAAGAACAGTAACTAAGCCTCAAAGAACAGTAACTAAACGCGAGATAGGCGTTAAAATGAACGCCCGATAGGGGGGGTAAAATCTGTGTGTGGTTTATGATATAATGGGCAACAGATTACGGTGCGCTGCACCTGATAAAAGCACTTTTGCATCTGTTCTACCAAGATTACGGGGCGCTGCCCCTTGTGTGTTACTGCCCCCTAAAATGCGCTTTTGGGGTTTTACAAAGGTGCAGCGCACCGAAATATAGGTAGTAACCCGGTTAAATACCCATTAACAAGGTGCAGCGCGCCGTAATGCACTGTTTGTTTTGCTTAAAGCCTTTTCCTGTAAGCCTCTGAGCAAGCTCTTAATTCCAACAAAGCGTTTGTTTACAACAAAAACCCCCTTTAGCAGTTGCCAAAGGGGGTTTTTGTTGATTGGTCAGCTATTATTTAAGCTACCGGAAACAGAGTAGGTTAGTGCAATACTACTTTTTTGCTCACCAACTCATTACCGGCTTGTAGGGTAACAAAGTATAAACCTGCTGGTTTACCCTCTAAACTGAGCGAGTGTACAAAACTGCCCGAAGTGGTTTGGGTGTGCAAATATACCTCTTTACCAATAGCATCAAACACACGCAGCGTAACCGGCTGGTTGCCCGATAACGGGTAGCTGATGCCAACAGCGCCGGTGGTGGGGTTGGGCGCTATGCTGAGCAAGGCATTATCGGCAGGGGTATCTATGCCTATATTGCTTATCACTTCCAGTACTTGGGTGCCGGTGCGCACACAGCCGTTGGCATCGGTAACGGTAAGGGTAACGGTGTAAAAACCAAGTGCATTATAGAATGTAACCGGATTGGCGATATTGCCCACAGCGGTTTGTCCGTTGCCAAAGTTCCACTGCCAATAGGTTGCATTGGCGGTATTGTCATTAAACATTACCGGCGTATTGATTTGTACAAATTGGGGTACGGTAAAATTCACATATAAAACACCTGAAACAGTTACCGGAATAACCACGGCATTGCAACCTACTATGTTACAAGAAGCAAGGCTTACTTGATAAGTACCACTTTGGAGGAAAGAGTACTGCGGATTTTGTTCGGTAGAGAGGTTGCCGCTGCCATCGCCAAAATCCCAAGTCCAGCTATCGGCAAAATTGTTAGAGAGGTCTGTAAATTCTACCAAGCCAAGGCAGGGGTTAATCACTTCATAGGAAAAGTTAGGAGTAGGCACATCGGTAATCACCACGCAGCTCCAAGTTAGTTCAAACCCTGTATTTACCACAGAGCCATCGGTATATTGCTGCAAGGTTAAGCTGCTGCCGGTAGAGGTAATGATGCCATCGCCATTGGGCAGGTCTGGACCTTTAAAGTTGCCAAGCAGCGGGGCATTGGTATCGGGTCCGTCATATACTCGCAAGCCATCGCAGCAGTTTTCAAACTGAATAAAGCTAAAATTGAGCGTTACAGAGGTAGCGCCGGGCGGGGCAATGGTAACCGTGCCATTAGAGAGGTTGGTATAATTGGCGGGTCCACCACTGTCTTGCAGTACGCCGTAGCAGCCTGTAAGGGTAAGAATAGAGCCATCGGCAGGCATGGGTATGGTATCGCAGTAGGTAGAGGAAAAGTCCACTGTAACAAAATCGGGATAAGTAGCTGAGTTGCAGCCCAATGCGTTGCAGGCTTCTAAACTTATGGTGTAGGTTCCGCTTTCGGTATAAGTATGCAAGGGGTTTTGTGCGGTAGAGGTGTTGCCATCGCCAAAATTCCAAGTCCAGCTACTGGGGTTATTGAGGGTAGCATCGGTAAACTGCACAATGCCGTCGCAGCTAAGTTGGTTATCAACGGTAAAGGCTGCCTGCGGAAATGCTTCTACCGTAAGCGTAACCGGAACAATCACAAAAGGCTGGTTGGGCTGATTGGTTTGAATAACGAGGTCAAAGGTGTAAACGCCTGCCAGCATACCGGTAGCGTTAAAGGTAAGGGTTATATTAGTGGTATTACCCACCTGTACCGTACCAATGCCTAACGAAGCGGAGAGCCAGTTGGGTAATTGTCCTTTAGCAAAGGCAAAGGCATTGGCAATTAAGGTGTTCATACCGGCATTTTCGGCGGTGGCAAAGTTGTTGCCTAAGTAAATTACCTTGCCATTGCCAATAGGACGGAAGGCAATGATGTCCACATTAGGACCAAAACTGGGCGCTGAGGCTACCTGCACTAATCCGGTTGAGGTAAAATCGTAAGCATAAGCAGCAGAGGGCATGAGGAAACTGGCAGGTAAACCGGCAGCCAGCGGGTGGCTGGGCGTGGTAATGTTGATATTGCTAAATGTTTGACCGGCGTAAGTGCCTTCCAGCATACCGCCTGCTGTTACACAGGGGGTACAAGTGCTGCCTACAAATACTACTGAGCCGCCATTTTGGGCAAAGGTGTTCATAGCAGTACCCAAGGCTGCCATAACCGTAGGATTGGCTAATGCGGGGTCTTGCTGTGGTATGAGTAGTATTTGTTTGCCTTGTAAGGCATCGGCTAAGGCAGCGGGGTTGGTGGTGTTAATATCGGTAAGGGTATAACCACCGCTTACGTTTGCTGCTATGTAGTTTTGCAGCGTTGCATAGTTGGTAGGATTGATACCATAGGTGAGCGCCAGTATTTGTGCAGGCTGTGTGCCGGTAATGGTAAAATCGAGCGGGCCTGCGCCGGTATTGCCTAATGTAAGCGTTTCGGTAGTGGAGTTGCCTGCCAGTAAGGTTACGTTAAACGTGGTGGGGGCTACCGTAGTAACCGGCGCTCCTACACCCACGGCAGTAACATTTAGGGTAATAGGCGTTACGTTATTGGTAATGGTGATGGCGCCGTTGTAACTTTGTATATCGGTAGGGGCAAAGGTAATGCTGAGGGGCGTACTTTGCAGGGGCGGCACCACAATGGTATTAAAGCTGGTGGTAAACTGCGGCAATGAAGAGCTTACCCCCGATATAAACAAGGTGTCGGTACCCGGGTTAGCTACGGTTACGGTTATTTGATTGTCGTTGCCTATAATTACCGTACCAAAGTTAAGGTTGGTTTGGCTTACGGTAATTTGCGGTATGCCTATAACGGTAAGCGTTACAGGAATGGTAATGGTAGGATTGAGCGGGTCGTTGGTAGTCATAATGAGCTGGCTGTAATACGTGCCGCCCAGCAGGTTGGTAGCATCAAACGTTACATCTATGGTGGTTTGTGCCGGGTAGCCTACTGTGCCATTAAGGGGGGTGTAATTTAACCAAGGTACTACGGTCATGGTTTCTGCCCAAGCAAAGGCATTGGCTATGGCTTTTTGAGCATTTTCATCGGAGCTGAAGTAGTCAAAAGCTATAGAAATTACATGACCATTACCCAGCGGTCTGTAAGCCACCACCGAACCGCCGCCGCCGCCTGCACCTACGGGCTGTTCTACCAGCGTTACAATATCGGGGCTGTTAAAATAAATGGGGTAAGTGCCGTTTGAAGGGATAAAAGTAGGCGCTAAACCTTGTGTTAGCGGGTGGGTAGTATCTAACACATTGAGCGAAGCGCCGGTGTCAAAACCGGTAACGTTTACGGGCATTAAACCCGAGTTAATCATAGGGGCAGCTCCCGATGTGCCTGCAAAAATAACAATACCGCCGGCATTTACAAATGCCTGCAATACCGGTGCAAAATCGAGGAAGGGCGCATTACCTACGGTTTGCTCTACTTCGGGCACCAAAAATACATCTTTGTTTTGCAAGATGGCTGCCAAATCGGTAGCGCTGGTAATGTTGGTAGTTTCTAAGTTGTAGTTGGTGTAATAGGTGTTTATGGCGGTAATCATGTTGGGGTATTCGGTAGTCATATCTACCCCAAGTGTGTAGGCAAGCACTTCTAAGGTAGTGCCTAAGTTAGCGGCATCAAACTCAAAGGTGAGCGGACCTAAGCCTGAGTTGTCAATAACCAATGGCACGGTGGTAGAAGTACCGGCATCAATGGTAACGTTTAAGGCAGGCGGCGTAACGGTAGTAACCGGCGCTCCCACGCCTACACCCGTAACCAGCACAAAGAAAGTGCCTATATTGGTTTGTATAGAAATAGTGCCGTTGTAGGTTTGGATATCGGTAGGGGCAAAACTGATAACCACTTGCTGACTGGCTCCGCCGCCATACAATGAAAAGTTACTGAGGTTTACCGTGTAAGCGGGGTTATCGGAAGTAATGTTGAGTATGTGCAGCGAGTCGGTTCCGGGGTTACTGATAGTAAGGGTTTGCTGCCCTACCAATCCTTGCATCAACACGCCAAAATCAAAACTGCCGTTAGAAATAGCAAAACTGGGCGTACCCACAATGGTAACGGTGCAGGGCACTTGTATTACCGGATTATCGGGGTCGTTGGTATAAAAAGTAAGTATTTGGGTATAGGTACCGCCATACACATCGGTAGCATTAAATTCTACGTCAATAGTATAAGATTCGCCGCCCGAAAGTACTTCTTGGTCATCAGAAATATACAACCAGCCTTGTGCTTGTGTGGCTGCGGCGGCATTCTGCACAGCATTAGCCATAATGCGTTGCATATCGGGATTGCTGTAGCGGAAGTCGTGTCCTATTAAAATGGCTTTACCCAACCCTATATTGCGGTAGCAAACCACGTCAAAGTTATTGTACTCTACCACTCTAACGGCATCGGTATTGGTAACATCATAGTAGTACGTTACCGATAAGGCTTGGTAAGGATTGGTTACACCCTCCGCCAGCGGGTCGGTGGGCAGGCTTATGTTTAGCGGACCGCTGTAAAAGTTTTGGTAGGTGCCGCTGAATAAGCCTGTATTAAAGATACAGCCGCTTTGGTTGGTGCCGTTTATGATAACGGTGCCACCATTTTCAACAAATGTTTGCAGTATGGGCGCAAAGGCGGTAAAGGCTGCGGGAGTACAGGTTTCTTGTTCGGGAATGAGCAGTACATCTTTACCCACCAGCGCAGCTTGCAGTTCGGCAGCACTGTAGGTGGTAATTTCGGTAAGGGTGTAATCGGTATAAAAGTTATTGATAGCTTGCAGGGTAAAGGGGTACTCCTGCGTAATATCAGCGCCGTTTATGAGGGCAAGTACGTTTAGTTTTTTTTCTGCCTGTAAACTGGCGCCGTCAATATCCACAATCAAATCGCCAATGCCGGTATTGTTTATGGTAAGCGGCAAAATGATAGAATCGCCATAATTAAGCGTAACATTAAAAGAGAGCGGGTCAATGGTAACGCCGGCAAGCTCCTGCACGGTAAGCGAGGAGGAGAAAGTAGCCGTTTCGCCGGTGCAACCTACTGCAGTAAGGGTAACGGTATAGTTGCCGGGCGCTGCATAACTGTGTGTTGGGTTAGTTTCATCGGAGGTGTTGCCATCGCCAAAATCCCAGGTAAATGTGCCTGAGCCGCTTGAGCTGTTTAAAAAGGCAACCGGTGCATTGGCAGGTGGGTTGGTATCAGAAATGGTAAAAGAAGCAACAGGCACACCACTTCCGCCGCCGCCGGCAAGCCAGTTAGCCACAAACCCCGGTCGGGTTACAGAGCCATCGGAGCTAAAGCGCAGGGTCATAGAGCCGCCGGTTGAGAAAATGGGGTTGCCGCCGTTGGGTAGTTCTGTTCCTTCGTAAGTGCCTATGAGCGGGCTGTCGGTAGTGGGTCCGTCAAACAAAGATACGCGGTCAAACCCTGCTTCGGTGTTAAACTCGGTAAAAATCATTTGCACTAACAAATCGCCCGGAGGGTCTATTACCACAAAGGTATTTGCGTTGTTTCCGTAGTCGCCTGTGCCGCCCGGGTCTAAAATAGTTCCCTCACAATCGGTTTGTGTGGGCGCTTGCCCGGTGGCGGGTAAAGTAACCACATTTTGGGCAAAACTTGGTACCGTAAAAACGGCAGCAAAAAGGAAGAAGAGTAAAAGTGTAAATTTCTTCATTATGAATGAGGTTTTGTAGTTCAAAAAACAATTTTGACAGTATAAAAGTAGCTATTTTTGGGCAATACAAGCTCAAAAAGAGCAAAAATCCTAAAAATGTCGGAAAAGATACGTTTTTATTTGGGCGCAAATTTAATGTTTTTCGGGTTAAATATAGCCAAAACAACAAGCAGGCAAACAATAAGGGCTTTACCCCAGGTACATTACCCTTCATTTTGCCGTTAGTAATACCATGCGCCAATGTTTGCACAGACTAAATGCTTTGCTTACTTTTGCCGCCGGTTAAACCCTGCCAATGCGTACCATCATCCAACCCCAGTATCAGGCTATCATAAACACGGCTGCTCAAGCCCTGAAAACAGAAGCCGATGCCCTGCAACAACTGCCACAATACCTTACCGATGATTTTGCCCGATGTGTATTAGATATTTTGCACACCAACGGACGGGTGGTTCTTACCGGCATAGGTAAAAGCGCCATAGTAGCCCAAAAAATAGCGGCTACCCTAAACTCTACCGGTACGCCGGCTACTTTTATGCACGCTGCCGATGCTATTCATGGCGACTTGGGCATGATAACCCATAACGATATGGTTATTTGCCTTTCTAAAAGTGGCGAAACGCCCGAAATTAAAGCCCTTGCTCCTATGCTTAAACAATTGGGCGGTAAACTTACTGCCATTACCGGAAACATAGATTCTTACCTTGCCAAACAAGCGCACTATGTGCTTAATACCACCGTAACCCGCGAAGCCTGCCCCAATAACCTTGCCCCCACTGCCAGCACTACTGCCCAAATGGCTATGGGCGATGCCTTGGCGGTATGCCTTCAGGAATTGCGCGGTTTTACCCCCTCTGATTTTGCCCGATTTCACCCGGGAGGCTCATTAGGAAAACAGCTCTACTTGCGCGTAGATGACCTTTACCCTAAAAACGAAGCTCCGGCAGTATTGCCCAATACCGATTTTAGCCGCGTAATTGTAACAATGACCACTGCCAGATTGGGCGCTTCGGCAGTGGTTAATGAAAATATGGAACTGCAAGGTATTATTACTGATGGCGACCTCCGCCGTATCTTGCAACTAAACCAACCATTTTTGCATCTTACCGCCAAAGACTTAATGACTCCTAACCCCAAACACCTGCCCACAGGTACCCTTGCCATTGAAGCCCTGCATCTGCTGCGCCAATACAAAATTACCCAACTCCCTATTACCCAACAAAATCGCTATGTGGGTATGGTACACATTCATGACCTGCTAAACGAAGGGCTTATCTGATTGATGATTTGGTGAGTGGTTAGTAGGTAGTTTTGGTAGATAGTAAATGGTAAATAGTACTAAGAAATAAGAATTAACTTGCGTCTTTGCGTCTTTGCGCCTTTGCGAGAAACAAAATCGGGCATTTAGTCACAACTCACAACTCATAACTCATAACTCATAACTCATAACTCATAATTCATAACTCATAATTCATAACTTTTCACTTTTCACTCCCCATGTCCAACCAGCATCAATATGTAGCCATTATGGCAGGCGGCATTGGCAGCCGTTTTTGGCCCGAAAGCCGCGAAGCATTGCCTAAACAATTTTTAGATATTCTTAATATAGGCGAAACACTCCTGCAAAGTACCTTTAACCGTTTTGCCGGTTTTATTCCGCCCGACCATATTTTTATTGTTACTGCCGCCCAATATGTGCCACTGGTGCAGGAGCAATTGCCAAACCTAAAGCCCGAACAAATCATAACCGAACCCATGCGCCGCAATACAGCGCCCTGTATTTTACTTGCTGCCAATAAAATAGCCGCCATTGACCCCGATGCTACCTTTATTGTAGCGCCCTCCGACCACCACATTACCGATATACCCATTTTTGAAAGCGCCCTAAACAAAGCTCTTGACTTTGCTTCACAAACCAATACCCTGCTTACACTGGGCATTACCCCCACTCGTCCGCATACCGGCTACGGTTACATTCAGTTTGACGAAGAGTTGAGCAAAAACGGCATTTATAAGGTTAAAACTTTTGTAGAAAAACCCCCGCATGACCTTGCCGTTTCCTTTCTTCGGTTTGGCGATTTTCTTTGGAACTCCGGCATTTTTATATGGAGCGCCAAAAGCATTTTGCAGGCTTTTGAAAAAATACAGCCCGATATGTACCACATATTTAATGAGGGTAAACACCTATATAATACTCCCCATGAAAAAGACTTTATAGAAAGCGCCTACAAAGCAACCATAGGAGAATCTATTGATTATGCTATTATGGAACATGCCGACAATGTGTATGTAATACCTGCTAATTTTGGCTGGAGCGATTTGGGCAATTGGTCTTCCTTGTGGGAAAAACACGATAAAGACTATTATGGCAATGCCGCAAGCGGTAAAAACATTATGGTTTATGACTCTGAAAATTGCATGGTGCGCGTTAAGGGCAATAAATTAGTTATTATTCAGGGGCTTTGCGATTATTGTATTATTGATACCGATGACGTTTTGCTCATTTGCCGCTTAGAAGACGAGCAAAAAATTAGAGAAATCAACAAAGAAGTGATAGAGAAATTTGGCAAACGGTTTTCTTAATCCCCAATGCCAAAACCTATGCAGCCGCTACTCATGCCGGTAAGTGGCATACTATTTTTGGTCAATTGCGGGGTGCAGCGGCGGTAAATAAGGGTAAAACTACTATCTTGGCACTCAATTATTTTTAGTTACCTTTAAACTGCTTTTAACCTTTATGCGCACAGAATTTATTACCACCGGCTCCCAAAAATTAAACTACCAATTGCCCCCCATGCGCCTGTGGCAAAAAGCCAAAAAATACGGCATATGGAATCCGGCAGACCTCGATTTTACCCAAGATGCCCAAGACTGGAAGCAACTTTCCGACCTTGAAAAAGATGTGGTGCTTAGGCTTACTACCCTTTTTCAGGCAGGAGAAGAAGCTGTAACCTTAGATTTACTGCCACTAATAATGGTAATAGCCAAAGAGGGCAGAATAGAAGAAGAGATGTTTTTAACCTCTTTTTTATGGGAAGAAGCCAAACATGTAGAAGGTTTTAATCGATTTTTTACCCAAGTTTGTCCTGATGCAGGCGACCTATCCCGATACTATACGCCAAGCTACCTTACCATATTTGGGCAGGAGTTGCCTAATGTAATGGATAATTTACTACACGACCCCTCGCCGGTGGCACAGGCAAGAGCCTCTGTTACCTACAATATGATAGTGGAGGGCGTACTTGCCGAAACCGGCTACCATGCCTACTACGCCGTACTCAAAAATTACGCTATTTTTCCGGGTATGCTCGATTTTGTGGGCAAACTAAAACAAGATGAGTCGCGCCATATAGCTTACGGCATTTACCTCCTTTCGCGCCTCACCGCCCAATACGGACCGCCGGTTTGGGATGCCATTGAAACCCGCATGAACGAACTGATTGAACCCGCCATAGCATTTATTATGGAGAGTTTAGGTTGTTACGAACAATTGCCCTTCGGCTTAGAAATAGACATGTTTTTAGATTACGCTATGGACCAGTTCCAAAAACGAATGGAGCGCATAGAAAGAGCCCGAACTCAAACAATGGAAGAGGTATGCAGCATTGCCTTGGCAGATGTGTAAACGCTTGTTTGCCTGCACAATACAGACGCAAGTAAGGTCTGTGCATCTTTACGTTTATAATTTATCAATAGTGCAGCCCCGCTTTGATGTACAAATGGAGGTGATTGCCCCTGTTTTCAGCAAAAAAAGCACACAGATAACGCAGATTAAACGGAT
>DDVC01000009.1:0-3335 GCA_002345145.1 Bacteroidetes bacterium UBA2322 | reverse complement strand
TTTTGCCGGTTTTGCGCTCCTACCTTTGTGTACCGGTTTACATCAAACTCGGGGCACACCCACCCTATCACTACCAACCCGCTGTTAAAAACTGCATAGTATCTACCCCATCGGCATAATCCCACAGGCGGGGCTGCTGGGCGCTGCCAAACGGAATGGCTGTGCCGGTGGGCTGAGCGGCGGTAATACATTGTATTTGGTCTTGCTGCTGAGCAAGTTTATTTTGAAGGTCTTGGGCAGAGGTGTAAAACTCATAATGCACCACACTCACCGGCGAGGCAACCAAGGGGTTTTCTTGCAGTATTAAAAAATCGGAAGCGTAATTGAGCTGCTTGTTTAACAAAAAAACGGAGTAGTGGTAATCATAGTTGTTTTTGTACTTATTGTGTTGCATTACCTTACCAAAAGGCTCCAGCAGGCTGAGAAATCGGGCAAAATCATACCCTTTGGGCACCATTAGTTTGGATACATTGCGGCAGCCCAGCCCAAAGTACTCAAAAATATCATTGCCTAATCGGGTAATTTCTTCGGGTGTTTCGGAGCCGGTAAGTATGGCTACCGAGCTTCGGTTTTTTCTTATAATATGTGGCAACTTGCCAAAATAGTACTCAAAGTATCGGGCTGAGTTATTGCTGCCGGTGGCAATAACCGCATCAAAATCTTTCAGTTGCTGCACAATGGCAACATAATTTTGCACATCGGGATTTATTTGTACCATTAGTTGAAGCAGGTGGGTAAACAATGCTTCGTCTTTTGAAGAAAGTTTTACCATAGCCTTGTATCCGCATACAAATACGCACATAAAATCATGCCAGCCTACCAGCGGTATATTGCCTGCCATAACCAACCCCACCGTTTTGGGGATTTGGGCAACAGCAATTGCCGGATATGCACTTAGCCAGGTTTCCAGCTCCCTGCGGTTTAAAAATTGGGTAGCTATGGCAGTAAGGGCAGTTTGTATGTTTTGTGGGGTAAACCACAAATTGGTATAACAGGCGTGGTGTATGGTGGCATTGGGCAAAGCCTGTGGCTGCCGTAGTTGTTTGCCCAGCAATACCAATGTTTCTATTCGGTCTTGTAAATTCATGCTTTTAGTGTTTAACTCAACTTTTTAGGTCAATAACTGTTCAACAAACAAAATTACACCTTAAATTTGCAAATCACCAAAAATACGTTTCAACTATGGCTATAATGATAACAGACGAGTGCATTAACTGTGGAGCCTGCGAACCCGAGTGCCCCAACAACGCCATTTATGAGGGTGGCGTAGAGTGGGCTATTGAAGACGGCACTACGGTTAAAGGCAATGTAACCCTGTTAGACGGCAGCGTAGCAGATGCTTCAGACCGCTTTGCCCCCATTCAGGAAGATTACTATTACATTGTGCCGGATAAGTGTACAGAGTGTATGGGTTTTCATGAAGAACCCCAGTGCGCGGCAGTTTGTCCGGTAGATTGCTGTGTGCCCGACCCCGATTTTAGAGAAACCGAAGAGGTACTGCTGGGCAAAAAAGCAAAACTACACATTTAGTGTGGTTGTTTTAGAACATCTTATTCTATTTTTTCGTACAAATAACCGCAGCTACGTGTATTTTTGCAAAAAAATACCGTAAGTTGCGGTTGTTTTTTTACAATAGGTGGTTTGCATTGTCATAATATGCCATCTCACCTTAAATTATTTACCTTATGTTGTTTATTGCGTTCAAAAAAATAAGCCCGTTAAGGCTGCTCTTAGTTGGTTTAGCTGTATGGGTAGGGTTGTTGCTATCTGTTTTACCGACAAAAGCCCAGGAAAGCATGGTTTATTTTGTGCAATTAGGGGCTTTTTCAAAAGCGCCAACCGGAAAATTAGCACAAGTAGCAGATTTGGGCAGTATATACAGCGAACCCGCCACCAAAACCTTACAACGTTATTTATTGGGTACGTTTAGTACGCGCTCCGAAGCCGAAACTACTATGGTTAAAGTACGCCAAAGAGGGTTTGCCGACGCGTTTATAGTGGAGCGTACCACTGCCACATCACCTACTATTTATGATGCCATAGAAACCACTCGCCCACCCTCGCCCACTCAAACTACGCCCAAACCTGCAACCACCGGCGGTAAGGCATTTATGGTGCAGGTAGGCGCTTACGGCGCTAAAGTGCCTATGAATGACATTATAGCCTTAGTAACTAATGGCAATATATACGCCGAAACAACAGACGGACTTACTAAGGTTTACATAGGCACTTTTGCCAGTCAAAAGGCCGCCGCCAATGTGCTGCGCAATGCCAAAGCCGCCGGTTTTAAAAGCGCGTTTGTGAGAGAAGTATCTTTGGCATCGGTAAAACTGCTGGTAGAACAGCGCGATGGTGTTCCGCAAGTAGTAAGTACTACCATGCCCGGCACCGCCGAAATTGCATTTGCTACACCATTACTTGAAGCTAACCCGGGCGAAATTGCTACCCTAAGCGGTAACATTATACCAATTAACGAAAACGAACTGCTGTTTAACGGCTATCTTCGGTCACCGAATAGTATGTATAGCCAGTTGCTGCTGCTTTATTCCAACAATGGCGGTAAAACATGGCAGGAATCGCTTGCCGGCGACTATGGTTATTTAATAGAATACGTGGAGTTTTTAGATGAACAAATAGCTTTTTTAGCTACTTTTGGCGTAGTAGAAGGACCCGGATACCTTACCCTTTACAAGAGCAACAATGGTGGTAAAACGTGGAAACCCATAAACGAAATTCCTAAAAATGAGCATTACTGCGTACCCTCTTACCTCCGTATGACCGATTTGCTAACAGGTACAGCGGTATATAGCTGTGATGATGATAACAAACATTATTTGTGGAGTACTACCGATGGCGGTGTTACATGGATTTACAAAGGTAATATGAGCGACAACGCTTTTAAAAACTTGCCTGTGCATAGTGTAACCAGCGCTAACAACATTTACACTACCTTAGACAACAACACATTCATTAAACAATTTGAAACCGAAGACGCTTACATTTTTTACCGCTTTATTGCCGCCGACCGCAAGTGGGAAGAAATGTTTAGAATGAACAAGCAATATAAACTAAACAACCAGAACCTGCCACAAGGTTTGTAAATGCGAGCGCTTACCTTGTTTAGCCTTTATGAATAAAACTTGCACCTGTATGGTATATATGATACTGGCAATAAAGGCAGACAAGGCAACAGGGTAGCAAAAAATACATCTGGTCTTATTTTGCCTTCATCAGGATAGGTACCCATGCAGTAATGCCCGGCGAGTTACTTTTTGCGTTGTAAACAAGAGCGTTTAGTAACTTGCCGGGCATTATTTTAACTCTCATTCCGCACC
>DDVC01000091.1 GCA_002345145.1 Bacteroidetes bacterium UBA2322 | reverse complement strand
AAAAGGCAAATAGTGGCAAGGTAAATCACCACCGGTTTTTAGTAAATCCACCATGTAGAGACACACGGCCGTGTGTCTCTACGTTGCCGTGCGTCTTTACGTTGTCAGGCGTATAAAAATTGTTTTTCCCTCCCCCCAAAAAATAATTTCCCCCCCAAAAGCGCCAATAACAGCAATTGTTTTTACCTTTCTATAAAAAAAGGGGCAGCAGGCAAAAACACACCCAACCATAGCCCAACAAAGGCATAAAACACCCCCCTTCTTTGAGGAGGGGCTGGGGGGGAGAAAAAAATAGGTTCTGCACCCGCACAGCGAGCTCAATTCTTTCATCATAAACACCTTCGCCATGAAAAAGCAATTACTTACTGCTTTGGGGTTGGTGGTTTTACTGCTTTTTGGCAGCGCACAAATGGCATTTGCCCAACTAAGCATCAGCGGAACCAATCCCGTTTGTGCCGGTAAATGCTACACGTACACCGTCTCGGGTGGTAATACTAACCCCTACACCTGGACAATTACCGGCGGCACGCCCGCTGCCGCCACCGGTTCTACTGCAAACATCTGCTGGGGCGCAGCCGGCGCTGCAAACATCAGCGTAGCGCAAGTGGGCAGCGCCACCGCAAGCCTTGCCGTTACCATTAACCCTAAGCCGGCGCCGGTTATCATTAAACCGCCCCTGCCCAATTGCAACCTTGCCGGCAACAACAGTGGCAACCCCGCCGGTAGCGATGCCCCGCCCGACCCCTGCATTGATGCCTGTGCTTTTGCTACCCATACCTACTACACGCAGTACAATGCCGGCAGTACCTATGTTTGGTCGGTAGGGCGCGGGGCAGATGCCATTACCTTCATTAACCCAAACGGCAACCAAATAAACGTGCTTTGGGGCGCTGTGGGTAATAGTATGGTAAAAGTGGTAGAAACCAACCAGTTTGGCTGTGTCGATTCTACTCAACTCTGTGTGCATGTGATAGCCTCGCCTGTTGCCTCGTTTAATACCTTGCCTGCCACCATTGCCGGCACCGTTACCATTTGTCAGGGGCAGCCCGTTAGTTTTTTAAATACCTCTACCGGCTACAACTGGGCGCAGTGGAATTTTGGCGATGCCAGCCCCCTACTTACCACCACCAACCCCATTGTAAACCACCCCTACACCACGCCCGGCACCTACACCGCCACCCTCATTGTCCGAAACAGTTGTTACTGTACCGATACCACATCGGTACAGGTGGTGGTGCAGCCCGGCACTTCGCCCCAAATTGAGTGCGTTTCTACCGTTTGCCCTGCCGATACCGCTTGTTATTATACCAATCATATTTGCAGCACGTACAACTGGTCGGTAACAGGGCAAACCAACTGGGGTAATTTTGCGCCCGATAGTATTTGGGTAGTATGGGGCAACGGACCCATAGGCACCGTTACCCTTTCTACTCCTTGCTCCACCTGCCCCATACCTACTACGGTGCAGGTGCCCATTATTTCGCCCACCGTACCCATTTTAGGACCCACCTTAGTTTGCTACGGCGCTACCCAAAACTACTCCCTGCCCATAGCTTTTTGCGGTGGCACCGAATACACATGGACGGTTACAGGAGGAACCATAGTAGCCGGACAAGGCACCAGCGATATAACTATTCAATGGGACGACTGGTGGCAAATGACTACCAACGGAACCATCAATGTTACCTATAACAATTGCTACCTTGGCTGCGGCGGTTCGGGCAATTTAAACGTGTTGATTCGCCCCGAGTTAGCCATCACCGGTCCCGATGAAGCCTGCCAAAACACCCTCAGCACCTTTACCGCCGGCGGTTTGCCTTCGGGCTTTCCGCTGGGTGTGTGCAACTGGTTTGTGCTTACCCCTGCCAATGTGCAGATTCCGGCAGGCTTTAACACACCCACTTTGCCTTATGTATGGAGCAGCGGACCCGGCACCTACATAGTAAAGGCAACCTCGGTTATTCCCAATGCTTTTTGTAACGATACTGCCTATTTTACCGTAGTGGTAGCGCCCGCTCCACCGGCGCCCACCGGCATAGCGGGTCCCACCTTTGTTTGCCCGGGCGGCAGTTACACCTATACAGCGCTTGCCTCGCCGCCGGCAGGCACCTTTAACTGGACGGCGGTAAACGGCGCTCTCAGCGCCAACACGGGTAACACCGTTACGGTTACATGGAACCCATCGGGTCCATACACCCTTTCCGTTACCCAAACCATGATTAACTCGCCCTTCTGCACCTCGCTACCGTTTACCCTTGCTGTTACCGGGCTTACCGCGCCCACCATTACCGGACCCTCGCCCTCTTGCGAAAATGCTACCGTTACCTACAGCGTACCGTTTATAGCCGGCGAAAACTACACGTGGAGCATATCGCCCCCTACATCGGGCAGCATTATATCGGGCAGCGGCACCAACAGCATCAGCGTTCAGTGGAACGTATCGGGCGCAGCAGTAGTAAGCGTATCGGTATGCGGGTTTACCGCCAACAAAATAGTAACCATCAATCCCAAGTTTCCCGTAACCGTATCGGGTCCGGCTAACTTGTGCGCCGGCAGCAGCGCCTTGTTATCGGTAGTAGGTGGTTATTGTGCGCCCTATGTTTGGCAAAACGCAAGCGGGGCAACCATATCTACCGGAGCTACCGCCACCATTACCCAAGGCGGCTCTTACTTTGTTAGCGTAACCGATTGCGTAACCGGTTGCACCGGCGTAGGCAGCATAAACGTTACCGGTTGCCCCTTGCCCGATGCGGTTATTACCACATCGGGCATAACGGTAAGCTGTGCCGGCGCATCGGGCGCTTTATATGCGCTCAACAACGCCACCGGTTACACCTATCAGTGGTACAACGGCGCTACACCCATTGGCGGAGCTACCTCGCCCAGTTACAGCATTAGTGGGTTTGGTTCTTATACCGTAGTAGTAACCAACTCCTGCGGCTGCACTGCCCAGTCAAATGCCATAACAGCGGGTGCGCCCTGCGGCTGTCCGGGTCAGCCGCCTTGTCCGCCCGGCAGTTGCACGCCCGGCGGGTCGGCAGCCTTTATCCCCACATCGGGCAGCAATTGCAACTTTTTCAATTTTGATGCTTCGCCCTCCGTTAATGCAAGCGCATACAGTTGGTCGTTTGGCGATGGCAACGTGGGTTCGGGCATAAATGTAAACCACACCTACACCCAGCCCGGGTATTATCAGGTCATTCTTTCGGCAACGGTGCCCAACCTAAACCCGCCTCCTGCCACTTGCGTAGTAACCAGAGTAGAAACCATTTTAGTGCCTATGGTTGCCAATTTTACCGTTGGCGCAGGCTGCAACCCGCTCTGTTTTACCGATGCCAGTACCTTTGTGCCCACCACCTCACTCACCGGTTGGAGCTGGAACTTTGGCGACCCCGCAAGCGGCATCAACAATACTTCCACCTTGCAAAACCCCTGCCATCAGTTCAGCACATCGGGCAGTTATACCGTTACGCTAACGGTTACTTCAAGCGCCGGCTGCACTTCGCAAATGGTTAAAAACATTACCGTACAAGCGCCGCCCGTGCCCTCTATTACCACCAACGCCCCCGCCTGCCAAGGCGATGGCGTTACCTTTGGCGGCAGTTCTACCAATACCATTGTAAACTGGCTTTGGAACTTTGGCGACCCGCCCAGCGGCATTGCCAATACCTCCACTTATCCAAACACCTCGCATACCTACAATTTGCCCGGCGCTTACACCGTTACCCTCACCGTAACCGATACCTACGGCTGCACGGGGTCTGCCCAGCAAAACATCACCATTTACCCAAACACCATGACCGGGCTCATAAGCGTAGCCCCGGCGCCTCCGCAATGCGAGGGCACACCCGTTACCCTTACTGCCCCCGGCGGCGCTGCCAACTACCAGTGGAACACCGGCGCTACCACCCAGCCCATAACCGTTACCACCAACGGCACTTACAGCGTAACCATGTTTGATGTAAACGGTTGCCAGTACATACCCCCTGCCCAAACCATTGCATTTAACCCCAATCCTACCTTCCAAATAAAAGGACCAACGGAAGTTTGCGAGTGTTCGGTAGCACAGTTAAAGGTACTGCCCTGCAACAATACCAATTTTACCTACCAGTGGTCTAACGGGTTTAACAGTTGCAATATCTACGTAAATCCGCCTTGGTTTGCGTGCCAAACCCCGCCCGGCGCCCACACCTACACCGTAACCGTTACCGATAACACTACGGGCTGTACCTCATCGGCAGCGCATACCATAGTAGTACACCCCTTGCCTGCGCCGTTTACCATCACTTCCAGCCCGGCAGGTCCGCATTGCGCCGGCGATACCGTTACCTTTACCGCTCCGGTTCAATCGGGCATATTTTATGCTTGGAGTACGGGTCAGGTAGGGGTAAACAGCATTACCACCGTAGTGCAAGAAGGCGGTTATTTTGCCCTTGCCATTGACTCCGTAACCGGCTGCGAGCGCAAAAGCAATGTGATACAGGTAAACCCGATACCCGATATTTGCGTAGTGCCATCGGGCTGCTACAAACGCTGCGGACCCGATACCATTTGCGTTCCCAACATTTACGCCGCCTATCAGTGGTACTTAAACGGCAACCCCATAGCTCCGCCCGCCGGCACAAGCAATAACTACGTAGCCACCCAAAGCGGCACATATCAGGTATTGCTCACCAATAGTTTTGGCTGCACCGCCCTTAGCAACCCGCTTTACCTAACCCTCATAGATTGCAGCCCCTGTGCATCGGTACAAAACGATACCATTCTGTGCGATTTGCAAAACCCGGGTTACTACCTTTATAACTTTCAGGTATTTAACAACACCGGGTTTACGGTAAACCAAATCAGCCTGTTCAATCTATCTACCAGCGGCAACGGCGGCGTTTTTGTATCGCCCAATGTGTTTGGCGTAACCCTGCCCAACCAAGCCACCACGCCCATGCTCACCGCCAGCATAGGCGGACCCGGCGCACAACCGGGCGATACCATCTGTTTTCAGTTAAACCTGCACGAAATGAGCCCAACGGGCGATGAAATACAATGCTGTGCAACCGATACCATTTGTATTGTTTTGCCCGATTGCGGAGGCTGCGAGTGTAATATGCCCGAGTTTATTGCCAATGTAAACGCCGGTTTTGCCGTAATTCCGATAGATACTTGCAAAAAATACGCCTTTGTTGCCAACTCGCTGGGCGTGTGCGATTCTATTCAGTGGATTATAGACAATACCTACCTGTACTACGGCAACGGCAACGATACCATTACCCACATTTTCACCGCATCGGGCATACATACCATTTGTATGGTGGCTACCCAGTACGATGCCAACGGCAACATCTGCGGCATTTATGAAAAGTGCATAGAAATAAATGTGCCCCCCTGCTGCCAGTGCGATGAGGCATTTTATGCACAAGCAAACCTTGGGTTTTTCTTCTCTATATCGGGCTACAACGGCACCTTTACCCCCTACGGCAGCTTTGACCCCAATTGCGACCAAGTTACCTGGTCAGTGCAAACCGGTACAGGTTCTACCGTATTTGCCACCACACAGGGCAGCAACCCTGCCGTTTACACCTTCCCCACGCACGGCAATTACTGTGTGTGTATGACGGTAAAACGATACTCGCCCAGTGGGCAATTGCTGTGCCAATACACCGTTTGCCGAAAGGTAAAAGTGCCCAAAATAATCATTGGTCCCGATGACCCTACTACCGACCCCACCTTGCTCATTACCGCCTTTAACGTAGTGGTGGTTAACCCCACGCCTTTCCTTTGCATAACCCCGCTGCCCACTTATACGGTAAACATTACCCTGCAACCGGCACACGGCGCCGTAGAATATAGCGCCGCCACAGGCGAGTTTGTTTATACTCCCGAACCGGGTTTTAGCGGTACCGATGTATTTGTGTACTACGTATGCACCGAAGGAACGCCGGGCAGTTGCGATATGGTAATAGCCTCCGTAACCGTAAGCGCCGGCGCATTTATACCCATACAAATGCAGGCAACGCTGGAGGGAGCCTACAACACCGCCACCGCGCTCATGAATACCACCTTGCGCCAAAACAACCTGCTGCCCATAACCCAGCCATACAGCGCCACGCCTTGGCAATACGGCGGAGCCGAAGGCTACCACAGCCCAGCCGCCATACCCGATAACGCAGTGGATTATGTGCTGATAGAAGCCCGAAGCGCCGCCAACCCCAATGTGGTGGTAGAAACCCGCGCCGGTTTGTTGGCAAACAACGGCATTATAAACGGCTACTACCCCGCCAACATAGTTTGGGGAAGCGCCCAGCCCCGCATGAAGTTTTACAACCTCGAAGCCGGGCAAAGCTACTACTTTGTGCTGCGCCACCGCAACCACTTAGCCGTAATGACGGCGCTGCCCGTAAGCGTGCCGTTTGGCGGCGTGGTAAACTTTGTTCATCCGGCGCAGGTAATGGGCGGTAATAGCCAGTTAAAACTGTTGCCCAATGGTTCCTACGCCCTCCTTGCCGCCGATTTTAACGCCGATGGCGTAATGAGCGTTGCCGATTTTAACCTCTTCATCACCCAATCGGGCACGGTAAACCAATACCGCCGCGCCGATGCCAACATGGACGGCAACGTTACCATTTCCGATTTTAACATCCTTGTGCCCAACGCCTCCCGATTAGGGGTGCCGTTTATCAGGTATTAAACGGGTGGTAGTTCTGTCTATAACGCTTACAGGCTGAAATAACAACTCCCGCAGATGTTTGCCAATACAACAGCAGCAGCATTTGCGGGAGTTTTTTTTGGTGTTTATTCATTCTTTCCGAAAAAACAGGGTGTATGAATTGGCGAGTTGAGAGAATAGGTGTAGATTTGTTTAAGTACTGCACAATAAGCATAATGAGGCTTAATTAAGCCATCAAAAACCTTCCCTCTGCTACAAAATGAAAATAAAACTGAAACCCGTTTATTTTTGGTTCACCATTTTTGCCCTAACCTTTATGGCATACCAAATAGTGCAAGACAACATAAGACCAAATTACCATGGCAAGAATTCTGTTATTGCCTACTTATTGGGGGTGGCTCCTAATTTTTTTCCGGCTATTGGCATACCTGCTCTGTTTGTTGTATTACTCCCTGAGTTTAATAAACGGAATACCGCCAATAAATGGCTGAATAACAAAAAACACATTACAGCCAATCTGATTTCGATTATCGGGCTTCTTTTGTGGGAGTTTTTGCAAACAACCACAACAAGAGGTCGCTTTGACTGGAATGATGTTCTTTGGACTTGTATAGGAGCTGCTGTTTTTCAACTAATGTGGACTGCTACTCCGGTTGAATTTAAGGAAGAAACTAAGAAAGCATAATGTGCAGCCCACCCGTAGTTTTACCTGTATTTTGAACTTGGCAATACCATATTTTAACGTGAGTTAAAAATTAAAATAAACGCCCGATATATGCTATGAACTTGCAGGGTGGGCAGCTACCTAAGTAGTTACAAAGAACCCGATAAAAAAACAAGTCTATTGTACCCCCGTTTGACCTAATTTTTCACCATTGTTTACCCAGCCCAAGCGCTAACCCCAGCGGTCTTTAAACCTATTACCCACCACATACATAGCCAATAACAAGCCACCCATACCCAAAAATGCCAAAGCACGGGCAAGCGTACCGGTTTGGGCAAGGTCAAATACCACCAACCTAACCAAACAAATCAGCACCCCCGCAAAAGCTACATAGCGAAAATGATTTTCCCGTATAAGCAAAGCAAGGCTGAAAATGGCAAAACACTCCATAACCCATAATAGCGTAAGCCCCGATTTGCTAAACGAATAATACAAAAATACCGCCAGTGATATAAAAACGGGGTAAAAAATCCACCACATAGTTTTATGCCTAATGATAGACAAAGGAATTTGGGCAAGCAATTGTAAAACAGGCGGAAACTGAATACCTTGCAACTGCCGGTAGGGGTAATAAAACGCTATAAACACAAACAGCAGTAAAATACCCGCCACACTACCCAGCCAAACAGGAGCAAACCAACTTGCTAAGGGGGTTATGCGTTCATGGCTTACATATATAATACCCACTGCCGATGCCCAGCTAAGCAGCAAGGCATAAAACCTAAAACGGTTCAGCAGTTCGCCCTTTTTAAACGTTAAAGCTAAGGAGCCCAAGGCTAAAACTACCCACGCCACCGGCTGCCATATAAATACCACCTCCGTTACCGCTACGCCAATGGTAAAACCCAATAACAACTCAGGCATAAGGGGTTGCACAAAACTCCACAAAGGGTAAACCCTGCCCGATGTATTGGGCTGCTGCAATGCCCAGTAAACCATTGCCCCAAAACCCGCTAAGGCAACCAACCACCGCACTTTTACCACACCCAAACTCTGCTCGGCATAACCATGTATGGTAAAATGGCGCATTACAAAAGCAAACAGCAAAATATACCCCAATTGCAACAAAAACCGGTCGGGTTCGTCTGAGTCAGTTTCTTGTGCAGCTACATTTCGGTTTACCAATTTGGCTATTTCCAGCATCAACAAAGACATAGCTAAAAAAAACAGCGCCGGAGCAAACACCCAAACGGGGTCTAAAAAATACCATGCCGTAAAAGCAGCGCCCAATACACTTAAATATAAACCCGGCGCTCTAAAATACTGCTTTCCTGTTGCCACATAGCTCCATACCGCCGCCAGCGCCGAAACCGGTAAAAGCGGTAAAACATACACAAAACTAAACCCGTCTTGCCATTGGGGGTGGTCATACACATTTTGCCAAACTGCATAATGCCACAGCAGTATTGCCGCCAAAAGCCCCGTTCCCAAACCGTTTGATTGAGTAGTTTTGCGTAGGTAAAGCAACCCTAAAAAGATGCCTGCCACAGCATAAACAGCCCATAAGTCATTATACGCATAACCCCAAATTACCACAGGAAACAACCCGCAAAGTAACCCGGTTAAAGAAAAACCGATTCCCGATATGCCCCCTAACCTATGCCATAAACCCACCTCTCCGTTTATTTCGCCATTATTCCAAACGGTATTTTGGCTGCTAAAAACCTCAAAAGCCGCCGTAGCCACCATTGCCACCACCAACATACCGGCATGTAAATAATTGCCATAATACTGCCCCTCAAACACTTCTTGTAAACCCATTGCCAGCAAAAGCACACCCAGCAATCCGGCAAACAACATACCTGCACGGTATAACCAAACCTCCTTTACTACCAGCATCATGGCAGCAAACAAAAGAGCCTCTAAATACATCAGGCACAAAACAGTCATATCGTTATCGGTAGCCCACTGCCAATCGGTAAGGGTTAGCAGCGCAACCAACAAGGCTATTTGTGCCAGCAGCATATCGGTATAATACAACCAAATGATACCCAATTTTTTAGCTCTTTGCGCCAAACCAATTACCGCCGCTGCGCCAAGGGCAATATACAGCGTTTTCCAAGTACTGCCCAATGCGTGCATGGCAAGACTTACCGATAAAAACAACCAATTTGCCAAATGCCCGATAAAAGGGAGTACCTCAAATTTTTGGGCAGTATAAACCTGTCGGTAATGCACTATGGCGGCAGTAATACCCACCGGCAAACAAACGGCTATGGCAAATAAATGTTGGCTTTGGCTGAGGGGTAAATTTTTAAGGTCAAAATAAAAACGCCAAGCAAGGTGAAACACAAAAAATGCCAATACCGTAAGCAGCAAATGCCAATCCCACCGCTCTTTAAATGCCGGCGCTAATCCAAAAAGGGTAATCACCGCACCCAATCCTAAGGTTAAATTAGTTTGCGGGGCAAGGCTAAGAGCCACCAAACTCAGTACCACATGCAACGATGCAAACACCTGCTTACCGCCCAGCAAACCCAGCGCCAAGTTTACCCCTATACCTACCATGAGCAAAACTAAGGCACCGGTAGATTGGGTTATCCACTGCAAGCCGGGTATATTACCACTGCCCAAACACCCAAAAAGCAGCAGCGCCCCGCCTGTACTGCGAAGCCAAGAGCCTAAGTTTTCCCACTTTTCCTGCTTGCGAAGCGCAAAACCCGTACCCCCCACCAATGCCGAAAACAACACCACTATAACAAACCGATAAACAGGCTCTACCTGCAATGCGGCAAACGTAATTAAAAAAACCGACCCAATGAGCAGCAGTACAGAACCCAGCACCCCTATCCAGTTTTCGCCACCCAAACGCTCCCATAAACTGCCTTTTTCATTGGCAGCCGTTGTGTTTATAGCAGCAGCAGTTTCTTTTTCATGTTCTTTTATTTGCAAAACCACCACATGGCTATCCGTGAGCGGCATTTCCTTATCGGGCAAAGGCGGTTGCACAGTAGTAAGGTCAATTTCGGGCACTTCCGAACTTACCAAATCGGGCAGTTTAGCTATATTGCGCTCCGGCAGTTCGGGTTGTTTTTGGGCAGTTGCCTCCTTAGGTTTATCATTGGTCATTTTTTGTTGCCAATTAAACTCCAACTTACTAATTCGGTTTTTCAGCTCCAATTCCGATTCTTCTAACTGCCGCACCTTGCCCGATAAACTGTGTACCTTAAAAAACAAATAAAGCGCCAGTATAGGCGTAATCAATAACAAACCAACCACTATAACCGCTAATGCTTCCATAACTGCCCTGTTTAAACACAAATGTAGCAATTAACCAACTCCCGATGCTTTTTGGGTGAAAAATAAGTGGAAAGTTATGAGTTACGAGTACTCACTACTATAATGGGGGAAGAGGTTATTTTGTTAGGGTTATGGAGAGCTTAAGTGCTTAAAAGGAAAATTGATAAGATCAAAATTATTGTCTTTGCACTGAGCATAATAATTTTTGTACTCAATGATGTAGGGTTCAGAATCGGGCAAGCCAGCAAGAAAAGTTTCATACTCCTCTTGGTTATTAAAAAACTCAAAAATGAAACTTTTTTTACGTATTAAAACTGATGTCAACCTTTGTGAGTGGTCGATAAAGCGCTGATTTTCAAAAAACGATTTTAATGCTTTATTCTTAATGAAGTTCAACATTTTTGGCTTAAGTTCTTTTTCTTTTTCCTTGTTTAATTTTATGATATTGTAATAAATTTGACACATTATATTAAAATTATTGCCAGTACCTAAATACTCCTCAAAATATTTCAAGAGTATCCTGAGTTTGTTTTCATTATTAATAATGTCAATACCGGAAAGGACTGATGCTGCAAAATCATAAGGAGTGGTTGCCTTATTTTCAAATAGACTCAATACAAAATTTATGTACTCCTCTTTTTTATAATCAAAAACCTCATGCATTATCTCATTATTATAAATAAATATTACTTTATCCTTAAAACGCGCACTTTGAATTTTTTCCTGAAAATCGTTGTATAACCTAAATAAAACCCCAAGTATTTTCTCTATATCTTCTTTGCTATCATAGTGTTGTATGTTTTCAAATTTCTCAAAAATTGCCTCGGCTTTGCCCTCCTTATACCATTTTTTTAAAGTTTCTAAAAATTCTCCTTCGTTATTCTTTTGTTGTCTAAATTTATCAAATTCTTTATGCGGAAAATCACTGTCAAACAAACCATAACTAAAATATTTATGGAAGTTGGAGGGTAATCGAATGGTTTTTTCTTTGTCTGAGTTGGCAAATCCATTACCAAATAGAATATACAATGTGCTTTTTATCACATCACTATCATTACTATTTATATCATAACCTACTCTTTTTATCATATTATCTAATGGACGGATTTCACTCGTATCTGAGTTTATAATAAAGAATCCTGGGTTATTTGTTAATTGAGGTGATTGGTGTAAGTAAAACTTACTATGCCAGTAAAGTTCATTTGTAATATCGGGATATTTAAGCCGCAAAAGTTCAATTATTAAAAAATCAATCAAACATAATTCTCCTTCTACAGAAGGAATTTTCAACTTAAAAGAATTTACGAACCTATAAACATCTCTGTATGTAGATATGTATTTATCAAACAAATTTTCGGGTAGATTGGATAAGTTATCGGTAAAACCGGCTCTATAGTCAATATTAAATTTGTTGCTTACTAAAGCATCGATAGCTTGATTATACAATTCTCCTTTATTGGCTAAACTTATATCACTCTCATTTCCTTTTTCTTTCTCACCAGTAAGATAGTGATTTAGCTCATCTATAACTACCTTCTTAAAAAAATCTCTTAGGCTTTTGTGTGAGTATGCAGGAATTTGAATTTCTAATTGAAATATTTTTTCCAAAAAACGTTTTGTTTTGTGCTTATTAAACTCATTTAATGCCTCCACAACATAATCTCTATCAAAAGCAGCCACAAAAATAGTATTGTGAAAATTTGCTGTATTTCTAATTAGTTTAACCACCTCCCATATTTCCGGTTTGTCTAAACGGTCTAAGTCATCAATAAAAATGATGAGTTGTTTATTCAATTTTATTAGAGTATCGTTGATGTGGTCAAACTTAGTGCTTAATGCAGAACTACCAAAGAAAGATTTAAAAAAATGCAGAATGCCGTTAATCACTGTATTGTCATTAGAGCTAATTAGGTTGTCCATGTAGCTGTTAATTTGCCACGCAAGTTGTGTGCTATAATTCCCCAACGTATTGCTCAAAACGCCAAAGAAATTTTCAACTATGGAGTTTGGCATATTACCATCCCAAGGATTGAATGCAATTATGATTTGATTGGGTGCTGCTTTGTCTTCTAAGGCTTTTTGAATTTCCTTTAAAAAAACCGTTTTACCTGACCCCCATTCTCCTTCTATAGCAATGGCAAAAGCCTTTTTGCTATTTGTTTCTGTTATACGCAATGCTAATTCTTCGGCAGCTTTTTGTCTTTCACTAAGTTTGTTCTTTGCTAATCCATCCTCCGGGTCATCGAGGTAAAAGAAGGGTCGTTTTTCTTCACCTAGTTCTACTTTTGGTTTTTCTGCCTGTGAAAATTTGAGTTTGCTTTTTATCCATACACTAATCTTGGACAGAAACTTTTCAAACTTAGGAAACTTACTTTGAAGCCAATCTAAATGTGGCTTATTGCAAATAAATAAGACAGTATTTAAAATGACTCCCAACAAAATAAAATCAAGGTATTTAATGTTGGGCAAGAAGGAAAAACCCCAAAACAGGAAGTAATACTCACAGCAACGCTGTAGGACATAAGTAATTCCCAGTAAAATACTTAACACAGAGTAAAAGGAAGATGCAATATAGCCTTTTATCAGGGCAAAATCTATTTTGTAGATGTAATATACTACAGTAAGCAACCATAACATTCCAAACAAAACATCATAGTAACTGTTGGTTTCAATACACCCTTCCCATTTTGACACAAGCCAAGTACCAATTGGCACCAAAAATATATTGCCAACAATAAATAGAAAAGAGATTAGCAGAAATTCCTTAAACTTTTTCATGGTTTATTGTTTTTATTTTATAGGCGAGATTTACACATCATTACATAATTGCTTTTCATAAAACAGTTTGTTTTTCTGGTGGTAAAACTACAAAAAAAATGATTTGGTGGTAGAGAGTGAGGAAATATGCAGAAAAAAATGGCAGAAGGTAGCACACAGTTAAATTTACTGCCAATAGGCACAACTTTTTGTAATAAAAACCCCAATTATAGTAGGATTAGAGATTTTAGATTAGCAGATGTATTGCTATTGGAGTTTGTATGGTGTCTTTACCTTACTTCCAAAAAATGGCAACAAACGGTATCATCGGGTTTGTTACAGCTTTTTTTTGTTTTGCGGAACTTTTTTTAAAATCGGGCGGTTATACACCATTATTTGTTTATCACTCACTCAACCTGCAAAACTATGAGCCTATTCTACACTTTTTACCTCACGCCCCAATTTTCCGGCGCTATAACCGCCGCACAAACCGGTTTGCGTTTTAATCATTGGCATTTTTGCAATAAAATGCCTGTACTGTTATAAAAAACCGCAAACACCGCTACAAAATGTTTGCGGTTTTTTTGTTGTGGGAGTTCCCTGCTTTGTTGTTACCAAAACAGTCAATCTGTAAAAAAGGGTTGGCGCTCTGTATTACATATACAGCATACAGTGAATTAATTTCAGGTTCACCTCGGGTCTGCCTTATCGGGCAAAAAAACACTCAATTTCATGAAGAACTTTAATAAATTATTTGATGTTTTACACGTATGGAAACCCTACTATCTGCTATCGGCAGTATTATTAGTGGTAGCCACTTTTTTTAGAATGTTAGAGCCAAAAGTGTTGCAAATTACCATAGACGGCATCATTTTTTGGTATCAGCATAATGGCTTGGAAGACATAAAAATTACCGATACCCTTGCGCGTTGGTTATATAATTTATTGCCCACTCCACAACCCGACAACTTAAATCAGTTATTATGGTGGGCGGCTATTATGTACCTTTCAATAGCCCTTATACGAAGCGCCGGCACGTTTATTTCGAGCGCCATTACCGCTTACAGCACCGAAAAAGCCACCAAACGCCTGCGCGATAACCTTTTTGCCTACCTGCAAAAACTGCCCCTTAGTTTTCATGTTACCGCCACTACCGGCGAACTTATTCAGCGCTGTACCGGCGATGTAGATACGGTAAAACGGTTTATAGGCACTCAGGTAGTGGACGTAGTTTTGCTATCCGCTATCTTTATTTTTTCTTTCGTCATGATGTTTAGCATACATGCCGCTTATGCCATAATAGCTATATGCCTTACGCCGCTTATTTTTATACAATCATACCTGTTTTTTAAGCGCGAGAGCAAAATATGGGAAGAGCATGAGGCAGAGCAAGACAAACTCACCTCCATAGTAGAAGAAAACTTGGGCGGCATAAGGGTGGTAAAAGCCTTTGCACAGGAAACTGCCGAAAATCAAAAATTTGAAAACCAAAATCAGGCAAAGTTAAGTATAGGGTTAAGGCATGTGCAACTGCACGCCAATTTTTGGCCTCTTTCCGATTTTTTGTATCACCTGCAAGTGGTGGTTTCTATTTTGGCAGGTGGGTTTTATGTGTTAAACAACGCCCTTACCATAGGAGAGCTATCGGCTTTTTATAGCTATATAGTTATGGTAGGCTGGCCTGTAAGAAACATAGGCAGGGTTATATCGCAATTGAGCATGTCATTAGTAGCCGTTGAACGCATTGCTACTATTACCGATGCACCGGCAGAAGAATATACCGGCATTACCGGAACTAAGGTGCAAGGCAATATAGCGTTTAAAAACGTTTGGTTTAAGTATCCGGGCAGCGATGAGTATGTGCTCAAAGATGTTTCGTTTAAAGTACAATCGGGACAAAAAATAGCCCTCATGGGTCCTACGGGGTCGGGTAAATCTACCATTATCGCCTTGTTATCCCGATTTTATGAACCCGATAAAGGCGAAATCCTGTTAGATAATGTACCGCTTACGCAGTATAACAAGCAGTTTTTGCGCAGCCGTATAGGGGTGGTACTTCAAAAACCGTTTTTATTTTCTACTACTATTAAGCGCAATATAGCCTACACCAATCTGCATACGCCCGAAGAAAAACTCATAGAAGCCTCTACCGCCGCCAGCATACATGATATTATCCACATTTTTCCGCAAGGTTATGATACTATGGTGGGCGAAAAAGGCGTATCGCTTTCCGGTGGTCAAAAGCAACGCGTAACGCTTGCCCGAACCCTGCTCGAAACGCCCGATATTTTAGTGCTTGACGATGCCACTTCTGCCGTTGATACCGAAACCGAATACGATATTCAGCAAGCCCTTGAACGTTATATTGAGCAAAAAACGGTGTTCATTATTGCCCACCGCGTTACCGCCGTTCAACATACCGATAAGATTTTGGTGATGCAAAAAGGCGAAGTTGCCCACTTTGACTCGCCCGAAAATTTACTCCAACAAGAGGGTTACTACCGTCAGATTTACCAAGTACAAGCAACCCTCGAAAATGAAATACTTAATTAGTGATAAGTGATTAACTATCAGTGATTAGTGGGTAACTCGTAACGCATAACTAACTTCACCGAGTGTGTAACAAAAAGGTGGAA
>DDVC01000237.1 GCA_002345145.1 Bacteroidetes bacterium UBA2322 | reverse complement strand
ATTTTTAGGGTGATAATGTCCGTTGGGGATATTTTGTACTAAGGGGCGAGCAGCGCGGCTACCCACTTGGGAATGAGTTGTTTGCGCTCCTGCATCATTTGGGTAAACTGCTCCGGGGTAAGGCTGCCTATGGTTTGCAGCATGGGCTGGGCTATAAAGGGGAAAACGGTAAACCCCAGCAGGTTCATTAAAAAGTGCATGATGGGCAGGGGAGCAATGCTGCCGTTTTGTACCGACTGTGCATATTGCCGCGCAAATGCCGATTGGAAAATTATGTTGGGTACTTGAAGAGTATTGACCAAAATTTGGGGGTTGTTTCTTATTTCGCTTACTATAAACAGCGGAATTTGCGGCTCTTGGAGCAGTTGGTCTATATAGGTGGCTACCAAGTTGCTTACTTTTTGGTGCAGAGAGGTATTTGGATTGGTTACTATTTCTTTAATTGTTGCTACTAACTCGGTAAAGGTTTCCAGCATAATGAGGTTAAACAATTGTTCTTTGCTTTTAAAATAGTAATTGAGCAGGGCAAGGTTTATGCCGGCTGCCTCAGCTATATGGCGGGTGCGGGTGGCGGCATACCCTTTTTGGTGAAACACCATGCGGGCAGCGGTTTTTATTTTTTGGTGGGTGGTGGCATCTATTGCCTGCTTGTGTTTGGGCATTTTATGCGCTTGGTTTGCTGAACAACGGCGGCAAAGGTAAGGCGTTTTTGCAATTTTAATCAAATGATTAAAACGTTTGGTTAAATTTTTGTTTTTTGAATGGGATAGGGATGGGAAGGTGCGAACCCGTATAAATGAGCAAACCCTGTAAGCGGTTGGCATGCTTACAGGGTTAAGGAGGAGGGAGGGAGAAGCGGGTAATGCCCCACAGCCAACCCCCATTTTTGCGGGAACAGAAAAATCCAATTTGGATTTTGAAAAATAAGTGATGAAGTTGTTGAATTGTGGAACTCAACTGTGTATTATTGCATTCAGTTTATAGTAGGCACAAACACAAGTTGCTTGCACAAGGTAAATCCTTGTTTGCTTTTACAAAACAATCCTATTTTATTCTCTAACCCAAATAACAAACTTACTGCCATGTCATTAACCGTTTAAACTTAAACGTCCCAAAACAACAAAGAAAGCCCTTCTCTATGTCCGATGTCAAAACAAGGTTGTATAACCAATTTTGATTGATCGTATTTTTGACATCTCTCCATTTCAGGCAGAGTTATCAAAAAATCACCCCAAAATTACAGAACTCTTATCTTTGGGCTGTATTGCCACTTAATTTTTAACGAACTATTGTTCAATAAGAAACCATGTAAATGAATAAGCAAACTGTAATGCTGAAAAATTTCAGAAATTATTTTTTATTTCAGAAATTTTCAGTTTTTGCAACTTTGGGGAATGTATCTTTGCAACCAAGTGAATTACACAAAAAAATCCCTTACTTGGAGGGTTGGTAAACATTTTGTATTATTGTGCCAAAAAATTACTTGTTCTATGAAACACACTATAACCTTTACCTGCGAAACCATTACGCCCATGTTTCTCAGCGGAGCAGACGGGCAAACCCCCGAACTCCGCCCGCCTTCTATTAAGGGGGCATTGCGGTTTTGGTGGCGGGCTATGAATGGGCATCTTTCATTGGAAGAACTCAAAAAGAAGGAAGATGAGATTTTTGGAGGAACTGAGGGGAGGAGTAAGGTGGTGATACAAAAGATAACTTGTCAAGATATTATTTCATCTTATGATGAGTTTAATCATACTTTTCCTACATACGAAGGCAACGAACGTAAAGAGAAAGGGAAGGCATTTCAAACTAATGCTATGTATTACTTGGGTTATGGCGTAGCTAACTGGGTAAAAGAAGACAAAAGAACGCGTTTCGTTAGACCCTATATTCCAGCTGGTTTTGAATTTGTTATAACATTTCGGGTAAAAGAAGACTTTGTAGATGACCTATTACTTTCTTTCAAAGCGTTAGAACAATTTGGAAGTTTAGGTTCAAAAGCAAGAAATGCCTTTGGTTGCTTTTATATAAAGAGGTGTGAGCTAAAAGATAAAACTGACCACACTGACAAAGCAATAAATATAGACAGTATCAAGTTAGATAAATTCAAAAATTCATTAAACTCACTTACATGTTTTTCTAATACCCTTTGTTTTTTTGAAACTAAAAAATCAGACTATGAAAATTGGGAGAAGGCATTTAAAGATATTGCCATTGCTTATCAATATGCAAGAGAGCGAACAGATGAGAATTGGCATGAGTGGGACAACAGAGAGTTAATTGCCCTGCCTATTGTTGTAAAAGGTGAGCGGGAAATAAATGACAACTTTTTAGAAAGGCACTCAAAACCCTATTTTCTTCATATTACAAAACTAGCCGAAAAAAAGTATAAAGGCGAAGTCCTATTACTTCCTTATGCTTACCTTAAAGACTGTCCAGAAATTATTGGAAAAAAAGACTTTGATAATATACAAGATCAGTATATTGAAATATTGAAAGGATTTAATTCCCTTTTGTCAGAAAAACTCATATTAAAATTAAACGGATTAAATAATGTATAATTCTCACCTCTTTCTCTTCACCATCGGACCCGTTCAGTCTTTCATCGCGCAAGCCCGCAAAACGCAAGATTTGTATGCGGGAAGTAAGATATTGTCTGAACTGATAACAGTAGCGATGGAAACGCTGAACAATAAATATCCTACAACTGAGTTTATTTTCCCAACGGATTTAAAAGCAACTTCTAAACCTAACCGTTTTACCGCCGTTGTTACCACTGATAAAGATATTCAGACGCTTGGCAATGAAGTAAAAAAGGCGGTTGAATTTCATTTTGTGGATGTATTGGGTGAGAAAGTACTAAAACTTCAACCCGACAGCATTACCCAACTCAACGACTTTTTGAAAGTGTATTGGGTAGCCCACAAAGTAACGCTTGATGCAAGTGGCGAAATCATCAACTACGCTACCGAGATTAAACAAGCCGAAAAGTTATTGGGGGCTACCAAAAACATACGCTATTTCTCTAAACTGGAAGAAAAAGGACGCAAATGTGCCTTAAACGGGGAGTATAATGTGAAGTTTTACCGGTTATCTGATGCTGATAGGACAAATGCAACTTCACAAATACGTAAACTAAAAGCAGATGACAAATACTCGCCCACACAAGCAGAAATAAATACTTATGTCATCAAAAACAAACTATTTATGGATAAGGAACAAGAAGTGTTTTTAATCTTAGAAGATGACGAAACAATACCATTAAAACTATTGCAAGAAGGAGAAGGACTTTGTGCAGTTTCTATGCTCAAAAGGTTTTTTGAAGCTGATAATGAAACGGTGACCAACTTCCCTTCAACGGCTAAAATTGCCTTATTAGACACGTTAAATAAAAATCAAATTGCGCAAACTTACATTGATGTTATAAGAAGCATAAACCGAGGTTATGCTGATGAGCAGATTTATTATGAGGAAAATTTGACAACCAAATATTTGCAAAAACAAGGATACAAGAAGTTACAATCCGAACTTGGTTACAAGAGTTTGAAAGAGAACTTTGACAGAATGAAAAAAAGTGTTAAGGATGACAAACTCATTCTCTCAAAATACTACGCTATCCTTGTCTTTGATGCAGACGGAATGGGCAGTAAGTTAGGGGCTTGCAAAAACAAAGAAGAACATCAAAAACTTTCTGAACTTTTGGGTAAGTATGGGCAAAATGCTACTAAATACATTGATGATAACAAATTGGGCAAAACCGTCTATGCAGGCGGCGACGACTTCTTGGGCTTCTTAAACCTCAATCATTTGTTTGAGGCAATGCAGGTATTAAGGGAAATGTTTAACACGGAGGTTAATGCAAAACTTCCTGAACATTTGAAGCTCACCTTTTCGGCAGGGGTAGCCATTGCCCACTACAAAACGCCCCTTTCCGAAGTGCTGAACTATGCCCGTGCTATGGAGAAAAAGTCAAAAAAAATAGAAAATAAAAGCGACGACAACATCAAAAAAGATGCTTTTTCCATAGCCGTACTCAAACACTCCGGCGAAATTCACGATACTACTTTCCGTTGGAAAGAAGAAAAAATATACAGTACGGAAATACTGAAAACTCTAACCAATCACCTAAAAGAGAAAGACATTTCCGACAAGTTTATCACCAACCTATCCGAAACCTTTACCAAACTTTTGGATAAAAACGGCGATTGGTGGAGCAATGCTTCTACACCCGCACAAAAGGGTACTTTAAATGATATTTTTAAATGCGAATTAGAGCGTTTTGCCAAAAGAGCCAAAACAGAGGGGGCATCTATCAATATAAAAGATTTTTGCAATAATCTGTATGCTTTGTATTCAAATCATCTCCCTTTTGATTTGAACCTGCAAAACTTTCTCAATGCCTTGCATATCTGCGAGTTTATCGGCAGGCATTTGAATAAAACAATTTCTCCAACTCAAAATCAGCATTAAAATGAAAGCATATCAAATACAGTTTCCTGAAGAAATGGCTTTTTCCCTCAAAATGCAAGAAGAAGAATTTGCCTATGAAATCAAAAAAATGGCGTTGGTCAAACTTTTTGAGTTGGGTAAAATTTCATCGGGAAAAGCTGCTAAAGCACTGGGCATTACCCGCATTGCCTTCTTTGATATGCTCACTTTGTATAAAGTAAGCATTTTCAACGATGCCGATATCGAAACAATCATCAACGATAAAAACAATGCCTGAAATCGTTATTTCTAACACAACACCTATTGTAACACTCTTGGGAATAGGAAAGTTAGAGGTTTTGAAAGACCTTTACGGTGAAATCATTGTGCCGGAAATGGTAGCAAAAGAAATAGAGCAAGGAAAAGGCAAGCTGTTTTACACAGACCTCAAAAAAATAGATTGGATAAAAATACAAGCCATACAAGACAAAACATTGTATCAGTATCTTTTAGACGATTTAGATGAAGGCGAAGCGGCAGTGATTGCCTTGGCTCAAGAACTAAATGCTAAAGTACTTCTCATAGATGAAAAATTAGCCCGACAACAAGCCCAACTCCAAGGATTTACCTGTATAGGTACTTTGGGGTTGTTGCTCAAAGCAAAAGAAAAAGGCATTATTGCCACCTTAAAATCCTTACTTATGCAAATGCAAGCCAATGGAATATGGTTGGCAGAGGCATTAATTAAACAAATTTTGGACAAAGCAAATGAAAACTAATATGACCATAGCAATAGAAGCCTTAGACACCCTGTTTTTTAGAGACGGTAAACCTTTTAGTATGGGCGATGATGCCTGGGCAAATGGTATGTTTCCGCCCCTGCCAAGTGTGCTGTACGGTGCCTTGCGAACCGCTTATATGGCACAGAAAAATTTTAACCTTGATGAAATCATCGAGAAAACAAAGGATTTGAGGATTAAGCAGATTGCTTACGAATTTGAAAATCACTACTATTTTCCAATGCCCTTGGACTTGGTAAACGAAAGCGACATTTTAGAAAAATTAGAAAAGGGCGGTAAAACTAAGTTCCCGACATTTATTTTACCTAAGCACTCTCTTGAAAATCCTTCACATTTAAAAGAGTTAGAGTCAAAAAGTTTTGAAGAAGTGCTTGTTTTGCCACAAGAAAATGCCCCGGAAATTGAAGGTATCGATGGAGGAATGATTGAAAAAACACAGTTTGAGCAGTATCTAAATAAAACAAACAATGTTGTTCATGATATAATAAAGTCCTCAAACTATGTAAAAGAACAGCCGAAAATAGGCATCGGACGACAAAACGATACCCGCACTACCGAAGAGGGTAAATTATATCGTATGAATATGCTTCGCCCCAAAGACTTGAAAATTTACATAGAGTTTGAAGGGTTAGAAGGTTTTGCCCAAAAAGGTTTGCTTCGTTTGGGGGCTGAAAATAAATTAGCCTATTTCAAAGAACTCAAAAGAGGCTTCATTACAATACCCATTGCAAATGTAGAACAAACTCAAACCGATTTTAAAATCTACTTGGCTACCCCTGCTATTTTTACCAACGGTTACTATCCAACCGATATATTCAAAAATACCAATATTGAAGTTGAGTTACTAACTTGTGCAGTAGGCAAATACCTAAATGTAGGCGGTTTTGATATGCAAAAACGCGAACCTA
Organism: Bacteroidetes bacterium UBA2322; assembly: GCA_002345145.1. Taxonomy (GTDB): domain Bacteria; phylum Bacteroidota; class Bacteroidia; order Chitinophagales; family UBA2359; genus UBA2359. The sequence continues at coordinate 15,037 of DDVC01000237.1, read as the reverse complement.
AACCAATGCAAAAGGCAGTGCCGGCAGGCAGCGTGTATTACTACCGTCTGAAAAGTGGAGATTGGCAAAATTTGCTTGCTGAATTACAAAAAACGGGTATTTCAGAAACCGAACAAAGCCAAAAAGAAGGCTTTGGCATTGCCTACTTGGCTAAAGTTTAACCCACTTCTAAACATTCAAGCATTATGAAAACCATTATTACCACAGTTGGTACTTCGCTTTTTGAAAACTATGTGCGTGAAGAAATCAAAAATGATTTATTCACAGCAAATCATGAAACATATCAAAGTATAAAAGACCATTACAAAAGGTTGCGCGATAATACACAATCGGCAAGTGAGTACTCGGATGTAAGGCATCAAACAGACATTAATCATATAAAAAATGTAATCACTGAATTTTGGCTACAAGGCATCACCAAAAAGAATAAAAAATGGGTATTTGAATCTGATGCTTTAAATGAATATGCTTCGGCGGAGATTGAGAGTATATTGGCTATACAAGGAGAAGCAAGCGAAGACGTTGAGGTATATCTTTTAGCAACTGATACGGTTTTATCACGCTTGGCGGCAGAACTCATCTGTGCTTGGTTTTCTCAATATGGCAATAATAATATTACTATAAAATTCAACCCCAATCAAGATGTTATCAAAAAACTTCAAATTGAAGATGCTACAGGCTTCAAAGAGGGATTGGTTAACTTGAATACCAGATTTTACCAAATTGCACAAAATTTAATTTTGGCTGAACAATACAATAGTGTAATCATCAACGTTACAGGTGGCTACAAAGGCATTATCCCTTACCTTACTATTTTGGGGCAAATCAATAAATCGCCTATCAAATACATTTTTGAAAATACAGGCGTACTGATTACCATTCCTCAAATCCCTATTCAACTCAACGAAGAACTTTTTGAACAACATTGGGAAATTTTAGCAAGGGTAGAACATGAAGTATTAAAAAGTTCAGACCACTACCAACTTATCCAAGATTTGGGCGGCTGTTTTGAGATAGATAATCAAGGGGAGTTTATGTTTAACTACCTTGGCAATGCACTTTGGAGCAGATACAAAAGTAAATTTTTTGTCTTTTATGCTCCTGATGATGTTTGGAAATTAATTCAAGATAGAAATGAAATTAAGGATGTTGTCGAACGTAAATTTTGCATCAAACAAATGCGAGAAAATAAAACTGGACCTAAATTATCGCATCAAACAGTTTACGATGATGGCAATAATCCAATAAGAGTATTTTATTTTGAGGAAAATGGTAGATTACATCTTTATAAGGTGTTTGGAAACGGGCAATATGATGATTACGATAGTTTTTGGAGAAATACCCCATTTAATAATTTGTTCCTTACTAATTCCATTGCCCGAAAAATAGTAATTCAATCCTAATAATCAATTACCTATGATTACTACCACCCTCTACCACCATATCCGCCTCACTATCTTAGAGGCAAGGCATAAAGTAGTTGCTACAATTAATGTGGCAATGCTGGAAGCCTATTGGCAGATAGGGGGGTATATTGTGGAAGAAGAGCAGCAGGGAAAGCACAGAGCCGAATATGGGAAAAATCTTATCAGGCACCTTGCTGAAAAACTTTCGGAAGAGTTTGGCAATGCTTATAGCGAGCGTAATTTGCTTTACTGCAAACAGTTTTACCACACTTTCCCAATCTTTGACGCACTGCGTCAAGAATTAACTTGGACACATTACCGTTGCTTACTCAATGTGGAAAACAAAAAAGAAAGAGCGTTTTACATTCAGGAAAGCATTGCAAACCATTGGAGTACAAGAGCCTTAGATAGGCAAATCAAATCTTTGTATTACGAACGCTTGCTTTCCTCTCAAAACCGTGACGAATTAAGAAAAACCGGTAACCCATGAACAAACCAAACCTTATCGCCCGCTTGCGGCAACTCGGTGCTTTTTGGAGTTATGCCCCCGAAGCCGATATTTCTGACGAAATATTGACCGAAGAGGCTTTGCGTTGGGGCGATGTAGCGGAGATTCAGGCTTTATTTGAGTTGTTTCCGCTTGCCTACATCAAAAAGGTATGGCGCGAAAAACTGCTGCCCGATACACGCATTTATGCACACAATTACTATTTGGCGTTGATATTTTTTAACATTAAAAACCCGAAAAAATACATTTTGCCGTTACAAAAAAAATACAGTCGCTATGAGCGAATTAGCCAATTTACTGTCTGATACCGAAAAAGTGTTGCGACAATTAGCCGCACTGCCTTTGCTGCAAGAGTTCACTTTTGTGGGCGGCTCGGCATTGGCTGTGCATTTGGGGCATCGTTTCAGCGAAGACATAGACCTTTTTACTTGGCACAAACAACTCAACATAGCAGACCTGCAAAACACGTTACCAAATACTTTTGGGCAGGTTCGTATCGTCAATTTATCGCCCGCACAAGCCGACTTTATTGTGGAGGGCGTAAAAACAACTTTCTTTGCCAACGGCTGGGAAACACTCCAACAAAGAACACAACTGCTTGATAATCTGTATATTGCTAATTTAGCAACACTCGCCGTCATGAAAGTAAACACCTTGTTTATGCGAGCCAAGTACCGAGATTATTACGATTTATACACACTCAACAAGGTGCAGTTTAGCCTGCAAGAACTCTTTGAACTTACCAATGCACAAATGAAAAATTTGAGTAAAACGCTTTTTCAACGTGCTTTGGTTTTTACCGAAGACATTACCGACGAGCATATTGCCCATTTGCAGCCCAAAGAGAACGTTTCTTTAAACGAAATTTCAAAACATTTTCAACAACAAATAAAAATTTGGAATAAACTAAAACCATAACGCAATGTATCAAACCGCAAAACCTTTATTCTTTCGCACCGAAACGTCCTTGCACGCAGGCAGTGGTAGCGACTTGGGGCATATAGACTTGCCCATTCAACGTGAAAAACATACCGATTTACCCAATATCCAAAGTTCAAGCCTTAAAGGGGCTTTTAGGCAAAACTTGGAGCAAAATGTAAAAAGCGATGAAGACAAAATCGGCGTACATTTGGCTTTTGGGTACGATAGTGATGGCGTGGACAAAGAATCAATAGTTGGTAAATTTTTCAAAAATCCCGAAGACAATGACTATTCCGGCTCGTTGGCTTTTACCGATGCCCGCTTGCTCTTGTTTCCTATCAAATCGTTTAAGGGGGTGTATGCTTTGGCAACTTGTCCTATGATTATTGAAAAGTTTGTCAAAGAGTTAAATTTTGTTTGTAGCCCTGCCGTTGCTGCTGTTCCGGCTACTACAAAAGTTGAGGTCTCCGGCGATAGAATTGCTGTTGCAAGCGATAGTTTTTTGGTAATGAACGGAAAGGTAATTTTGGAAGAATATGCTATTACTGTGGATAACACTGCCACTAATAATGCCTCAGCAAAAACATTGGCAACATGCCTTGAAACACTTTTGGAAATTACAAATCAGGAATTACAAAACCGCTTGGTAGTTCTTCCCAATGATGTTTTCCGAGATTTTACCCGCCTCTCTACCGAAGTTATTACCCGTACTAAAATAGACAATGCCACAGGTACGGTGCAAAGCGGAGCATTATTTACCGAAGAATACCTGCCCGCCGAAACTTATCTTTATACTATTGTGGCTACAAGCAATGTGTTTCAGACCAAAGCAGGAAAGGAGAAAACCAAAAAAGATTTTCCTACTTTAAACCTTGAAACAGATGCACAAGTAATGTCTTTTTTTAAAGACAAAAGCAGAGACGTTATGCAAATAGGCGGCAGCAGTACACTTGGAAAAGGAATTGTAAAACTCTTTAAAAACCAACTCTAAGACCATGGCTATACAAAATTTAGAACAAAAGAGGTTGATTTTTGCGATGACTAATGCAAAAAAAGACAAACCTTATGGTGTTATGGTGAAGAAAGTTCCTGCTTTAATTCAAACCAACGGTTTGCTCTATTCGTTGGCGTATTTGAAAAAAGAAAAACCTGATGTTTTTGAAACAATCCGTAAATGGCACGTTGAAGAATACAACAATTTGGGTTTTGAAAAAGAATCAACCAAAAAAGACGAAAGTTTTTTAAGTGAAATTTTTAATGAAAAAAAATTTTCAGACAGTGCCATTCGATTACTTACTTTGGAAACGCTCAATTTGATTAAATGTCTAAAACGCTTTGTAAGCGATGAAAAGGAGGAGGAAGTATGACACTAATTAAAGCAAAATTTAAAAACTTCACTCAAACTAAAAATTCCGGTTTTCTGGAAAGTTCAAAAGGTGATTTGTTTTTTAACCTCTCACAAGCAAAGAACGCAGGTTTTTCAGAAGGCGATTTTGTGAGGGGTAAAGAATTTGAGGTTGAAATAGAGGCAAGCGATAGAGGAGGTTTTAAAGTAAAAAATTTTGTCGGAAAGCCCAAGCAAGGGCAATCTCATCAGAATGACGCTAATCAAAAATTAGCCGAAAACTTTCAAACACAAAACATGAACATCAACTACAACTTGTTTCTTAATAAGCCACATCACACTGTTATTGGCTCTATTTTCTCGAGAGGGAAAGGAGAGTGGGAAGTGAAATTAGAACCAAGAAAAAAGCAAATTGAGACGAAGAATCCAAAAAATTTGCATGGGTTTCATTTTTTTGCAACAGAGGAGAAAGAAACCGATTTTCTGTGCAACCTAAAAAAACGTCACTTAGAAAACGCCAAATCTCTATTAGGTGAAAACAACGTAGATGCTTCCGTTTACCTTAAACCCGAATGGCGTTTGGCTTTGGGCATTGGCGGGGCATCGGTGTATGAAACTTCTATCACACTGCACCATATTTACGGCATTCCTTATCTGCCTGCAAGTGCCGTAAAAGGGATTGTGAGGAGTTACATCATAGAGGAAATGTTTAATGATGAGGAAGACCAAGCAATTCTTTGCAAAGAGTTTTGTGATATGTTTGGTTGTTTAAAAGAACACGAAGTTATCAAAAATAAAAAGAAGAAGAAGTATCCAAGTTATTACAAAGCAGATAGGGAAGGTAAAATTACTTTTTTTGACGCTTTCCCCACTGATAAAATCAATATCAGTTTGGATATTATGAACGTGCATTACAAAGAATACTACAATTCGCAAGAAAAAAATGAAGATGGCACTTACAAAGCAGGCACTGTAAAACCACCTGCCGATTGGGATAGCCCAAGCATCATCAATTTTTTAACCATACAACAAACGCGTTTTCAATTTTTGGTAGGGGCAAAAGAAGAAAGTGATTTAAGAAACTTAAAAATTGACAATAAAAATATAGTGGCTTGGCTAACTGCCGCCCTCACCCAAAAAGGCATTGGTGCAAAAACCGCCGTAGGTTATGGTTACATGGAGTCTCTTAATGAGTAAGTCTTTGTCTGAGTAGGTACATAACCATTACAAACCGGCATTAAAACAACTATACTAAGGGCAGGGTGTGCCTGCTTACCAAGTATAACACTAAGCAAGCCACCGGTGGCTGAGCCGGTTTTTTATACCTGCCGGTTCATCAGTTGTTGGGTTAAGTGGGTTAGGTTAAATAGTTGTGCATCGGGTAGTTGCAAATAACTGAGATATTCAAAAGCAAGTTGGTAATATCGTTCCATTTCGGTTTGTATGGCATCTTTGGCGCCGGTTTCTTCATATATAGCTGTTATGGCAGCTACTTTTTGGGTTGGGTTGGCATTGGGGTCAGACAGCTGGTTTATAAGGGTTTGATTTTGTTGGGGGTTGGCATTTTCAAGGGCATGTAAGAGCAGGTATGTTTTTTTATTGTTTAGTATATCGCCGCCTATTTTTTTACCAAACGTATCGGGTTTGCCAAAGGTATCAAGGTAATCATCTTGTAACTGAAAAGCAATGCCTATATTAATGCCAAACCGGTATAATACTTTTGCCTGCTCATGGTTAGCGCCGCCGGTAAGCGCGCCCATTTGTAAAGAAGCCGCCAGCAAAACGGCTGTTTTAAGGGTTATCATGTGCAGGTATTGCTGTTTGGTAACTTGCATAGTGGTTTCAAAATCCATGTCATACTGTTGTCCTTCGCAAACTTCAAGGGCGGTTTGGTTAAAAATTTTAATGAGTGCAGGCAACAGGTTGGCATCGGCGCTACTGAGGTACTCGTAGGCTTTTACCAACATGGCATCGCCCGATAGTATGGCGGCGTTTAACCCGTACTTGGCATGTACGGTTGGGAAGCCGCGCCGTAGCGGCGCATTGTCCATTACATCATCGTGCAGGAGCGAAAAGTTGTGAAAAAACTCCACTGCCAGCGCCGGAGGGAGGGCATTTTGTATATGGTGGGTAAACATCTGGCAACCCAATAGGCACAATAAAGGGCGTATGCGCTTGCCGCCAATGCTCATAATATGCCTTACGGGGTTGTACAAACCGGCAGGATGCGGGGGTAGCGCCTGTTGCTGTGCATATTCATCAAACAGTTGTTGTAATTGGGCAATAGATAACATGGGTTAAAAGTGGTTTTAATACTGCTTAATTTTGTTGCTCTTTTAATGGGCAACAGCAGCAAGGTAAATACTTTGCAAAAATACCAAAAACGGGCAGTGGGTTCTACAAAAAGGGATAATTATGCTAAAAGTTGGTAAAAAAGGTTTTCATCGGGCATATTAAAGGCAATTTCATCGGGCATCGGGTTGTCATTTAGTCAGAATTACCTACTTTTACGCTTCTATTTCATTTAACCCGATATTTGTCGCTATTCATAAATTATGATGACTACCTTTCCTGTTTCGCCCGAAGCAGCAGCCTATCAGTATGGTATATTGCAAAATATGGCAACCCAAAACCATACGCCCGTTGTGGCAAGGTTAATGGAAGCCGGCATGGTATATCAGTTTTTACTGCGCGAATTGACCAAAACAAGGCAGCAGTTTTTTTCATCGGATTATGAGCGGCTCATTGTAGCGCTCAATTTTTACCCCCTATCGCCCAAACTCAGCAAAGCCCTCAAAAAAACCGGTTTCTTGCTGGGCAGAGCCGCCAAACTTTCGCATACCGAAATACCTTTGCTTGAACTGCAAAAAACCGTACTTGCCTTATGCTTGGCGTTAGAACATTTTTCGGGCGTTTTACCCCCAACCGATTTGTACGACTTTTGCCGGCCTGCGCTGTTTTTGCCCGATGATGAAGATGCTAACCCTTATGACCACCGCCAAAACATACCCCTGCTTAAAGCGGTGGTAAATACAGTAGGCGAGCTAAAAAAAACCAAAGATGGTAAAAACTATTTTATCTTGCATTGCACATCGGAACACTACGCTGAGCTGCCGGTGTATTTGTGGAACGAGTTTACCTACCTTTACCCGCTTTTGTGGCAGTTTGCCCGTATAAATTTTACCAACCTTGCACTGCAAACCAATGTTGATGCCAATGAAACCGAAAAACAGGTTTTTGCCGCTACCCCCGATACCCTCATAACGCTTGACCCCGATTACCTCATAGATGTTACCGATGTGCAAACGCTTTGCCTTAAACGGGGCGTTCATGTGGCTATGTACCTGCTAAAAAAGTATTACAACGAGTTTTCTAACTACTTTTTGCTGCGCGGAAATTTGGTTAATGCCTTTTTAGACGCCAATTTGCGCAATGAGGAGGTTGCTTTTAAGGAATTGTTTAACCAATACATCATTACCAACCCCACTCACGCCCTCAGTTTTACCAACGAAGACTACTTTAAGCTCCGAACAGAACTTGCCCCACATATTGATACCATTAAAAGCCCGCTTATTCAACAATTTAAACAATACAACCTTAACCTTGAGCCTACTTTTATATCGGAAATTTACGGGCTGCGCGGTAGGTTAGATGTATTGGTCAGTTACCCCGATGACCCGCATCACAGAGATGTAATAGAGCTTAAAACCAGTAAAGACCCCTTGCCTTGGCGACCGGTGCATGAGGCGTATTTAATTCAGGCTGTTTCGTATTACCTGCTCTTAGAAACCATAGACCCCCTTCAAAAAGGCAGCAGCTCAGTGCTATACTCGGCAGTGCCGCCCGAAAATGAGCCGCTCCGCAATGTAACCAACGACATGAAAAACAAACGCGCCGTAATGCACCTGCGCAACCTTATAGTGGCGGCAGAGTACGGCTTAACCCATAATCCGGCAACTACGCTGGCGCAGGTAAATGCCGCCACAGTAGGCGAGCAAAACTTGTTTGACAACGATATAAAAAACTTTACCGATTTTAACCAATTCCTAAACAACTGTACGCCCCAAGAGCAAGCCTACTTTTATGAATGGACTGCCTTTACCGCACGCGAACACCGCGCCGCTAAAATAGGCTCCGATAATGACCGAGGCGACTATGGGTTTTCGGGCTTGTGGAACATGCCGCTGGGCTTTAAAGAACTCAGTTTCAGCATTTTGGCTTACCTTACATTTAACCAAGCCATTCCCTTGCCCGAAAAATTAGACATTGAAATAGCATTTGACAAAACAACGCATACCCTGCCCGTTGCCCGATTTAGACTGGGCGATATGGTGCTGCTTTACCCACACGAGCCCGATGATGATAATACCCTTGCCCCAACTAAACACCAAATTGTAAAAGCAACCATTAAAGCGCTTACGCCCGATAAGGTGGTTATTAGCCCGCTAAACAAACATATAGACCGCACTTATTTTGAACAATTTACCTACTGGGCAATGGAAGCCGAAACTTCTGATGTGGGTTACGAGGGCATGTATAAATCATTGTACGAGTTTATTCAGCTTACGCCCGATAAAAAAAACCTGCTGCTGGGGTTAAAAGAACCCCAATTTACCCCACAACCCAACCAACAACTTGAACCCCAAAACCTAAAACCCCGCCAACTCAGCATTTTGCACAAAGCCCTTAGCGCTAACAACTATTTTTTGCTGCAAGGTCCGCCCGGAACCGGTAAAACCAAGGTAATGATGCGCCGCTTAGTTACCGAAATACTCAAAGACCCCCATGAAAAACTGATTCTGCTGGCTTATACCAACCGCGCCGTTGATGAAATGTGCGATGCCCTTGCCGATATGTTTACCGTTCCGCAAGTATTTAGATTGGGTTATGGCACTTCTACCGAACACCCCCAGCTCCTTTTAACCCGATTTGCCAAAGAAAACGACCTTAAAACCCTTAGGCAAGCCATTTTAGATTGCCGTATTTTTATAGGCACCGTGCTTACCTACCAACGAAGCCCCGAACTGCGCAAATATCTGGAAAACAAACAATACACACCCAAACTTACTGCTATTATTGACGAAGCCTCGCAACTGCTTGAACCCCAAATTATTGGTATTTTGGGCAAAGTGGATAGGTTTATACTTATAGGAGACGAAAAACAACTGCCCGCCGTGGTTATTCAGGGCGAGGGCAGCTCCTGCACCCAAAACCCCTTGCTGCACCAATTAGGCATACAATCGCTTGCCGTTTCGTTCTTTGAAAGACTGCTCAAACAATGCCGGCAAGCAGGCTGGCACAATGCCTACGATATGCTGGAAGACCAAGGCAGAATGCACGTGCATATAGCTAAGTTTCCGAGTAGAGAATACTACCAAAACCGACTGAAACATGTAACCGAGCGCCAAATACGCCCTTATCCCGATTTTTTTACCCCGCCACACCACCCTGTTTTTCCGTTTATGCATACCCTCTGGCAAAAACGCACCATCTTTATTGCCACCCAACCCCAAAACGAACGCAACCGAAATACCGCCGAAGCAGCTTTGGTAAAACTACTTATTGAACAACTATACCCCGTTTTTGACCCCAATAATGCACAAGACAGCATTGGCGTTATTACCCCATACCGCACCCAAATTGCCGAAATAAAACAACACCTGCACCAATATCCGGCTGTTTTGGTAGATACGGTGGAGCGCTACCAAGGCGGACAAAAAAACGCCATCATTGTTTCGCTTGCCGTAAACAGCATAGCACAACTAAAAAACCTGCACGTGCTAAACGAAGACGGCACAGTAGATAAAAAACTAAACGTTACCCTTACCCGCGCCAAAGAATACCTTATTATATTAGGCTGCCCCCAAATTTTAATGCAAAGCCCCGTTTACCGCCAACTCATAAACCACTACCGGCAAAACGACGCTTTTTTTACGCTGCCCCCCAATGATTGATAACTTAAAACGCTCTTATAACATTTTTAACCCCCTCAAACAACCGGCTTTATGCTTGTAGTAGGTATTGCCGGCGGAACCGGCTCCGGAAAAACCACCGTAGTACGCAAAATAGTAGAAACTCTGCCCGAAAACAGGGTTGTTGTGTTGCCACAAGATAATTATTACCGCGACAACAGCCACCTGCCCCTAACCGAACGACAGCAGCTCAATTTTGACCACCCAGCCTCTATTGAGTTTGAGTTGCTCGTAAACCATGTACTGCAACTTAAAAACGGGCAGCCCATAAACATGCCCTTTTACTCCTACCTTACCTGCACCCGATTGCAAGATACCATGCTCATAAATCCTACCGATGTGCTTATTATAGAAGGCATTTTGGTAATGACCGATGCCCACCTGCGCGCTACTATGGATATAAAAGTATATGTAGATGCCGATGCCGACGACCGGCTTATGCGCTGTATTCACCGAGATATTTTAGAACGCGGACGCAATATGAAACAAGTGCTTGACCGTTACGAAAAAACCGTAAAACCCATGCACGAGCAATTTATAGAGCCAACCAAAAAATACGCCGATATTATTGTGCCCCAAGGCGGCAATAATCAGGTTGCCATAAATGTAATAGCCTCCATGATACGCATGCACCTGCATTACGGCGGCTAAACCGGCAGGGGGCAGGAGCTAAAAAGTATTTTTCCACATCATACTTTCAACCGGCTTAATAGTGCGGTTAGTATATTTAGCATTTTCTTTTTTGTTGTAAGGATTGTCAATTTCACCCTCAATGGTAAAATAAATAAGCTGTCCTATGGGCATACCCGCATAAATGCGCACCGGCTGCACACAAGAAATTTCCAAAGTCCACGTATTACAAAAGCCCACATCACCTTTACCGGCAGTAGCATGTATATCAATACCCAACCTGCCAATACTGGATTTACCCTCCAAAAACGGCACATGCTCATGCGTTTCGGTATATTCTTCGGTAACGCCAAGGTATAGCGTACCCGGTTGCAGCACATACCCTTCGGGCGGAATAACCAATTCCTCTATTTCGTTGTGTTTTCGGGCATCTAAAACCCTATGCTTATATACTGCCATATATCGGCTCAAATGCACATCATAAGAATTGGTGCCAAGACAATCGTGCCTAAAAGGTTCAATAACAATAGCGCCTCGTTTAATGGCTTCCATTATAGATTTGTCTGATAATATCATACAGCAGCAGGCAGTTGGTAAGTTAAACTCAAAACAACAAACAGGGTAAAATGCACACACCCTATTTTTGAGCAACAAAAGTACAAAATGTACGCATTGCAGGGTTATTTAGCCGTGTAATTATATAAGCATACCCATTAAAGCAGTTAGCCTGCTGCAAAGTAGCCCCACCTTAGGCGCCATAACATGGGGTTGTTTGCCATGTGCCTATGTTTACAGCCCAAGCAAAACAGCAAAAACAAAAGGCAGATTACCATACCACAACACTACAACTACCCAAAGCAGCAAACAACTGCCCAATGCCCTATTGGGCAACCCGATGCCCAAAACCAAATTGCCCTGCCCAATGTGCAGAAAAAAGAGGAGAAGGGGTAAACAAATAAAGTTTTTTGGTAAAAAAGGGGAGTTTGTTTGTACTCCTGAACGTTTTTATTCTTCTCCCGATACGACCAATTCCGTTGCCAAACAGTTTTCTTCTGTTCTCAAACATTTTTCTTCTGTTCTCAAACATTTTTCTTCTGTTCTCAAACATTTTTCTTCTGTTCTCAAACATTTTTCTTCTGTTCTCAAGCATTTTTCTTCTGTTCCCAAACATTTTTCTTCTGTTCTCAAACATTTTTCTTCTGTTCTCAAGCATTTTTCTTCTGTTCTCAAGCATTTTTCTTCTGTTCTCAAACATTTTTCTTCTGTTCTCAAACATTTTTCTTCTATTCTTAAGCTTTCATCTTCTATTCTCAAACCTTCCTCTTCTATTCTTAATCTTTTTTCTTCTATTCTAAAACCACCACATCTTAAAAATATGCCATAATATAGGTAGCAAATCAACAAAAATTGTAAAATAAGACCCTATACAGCTAAAGTTTAGCGTATTTATGCCCTCATATTTAATTTAAATACCAATAGCACACCTAAATGCCCCCGCCTCTACCATTTAAGTACAAATACGCAGCATAAACGCCGGCGGTGTAAGCGACTGGAGCGACCCCGCTACTTGGTTGGTAAGGTAGTGCGCTACTAAAACTAAGTGATAATGGTAAACCCCCACAATTGGATTGGAAAAATTTTGGTTGTGGGGGTTTTTTAGTGGGTAGGTGGTACAGGGTGTTTGGTTGTTTTGTATGTTTGTGGGGTGGGGGTGTGTGTGTAAATGACCGGAATAGGGGGAGAGAGGAATGGGGGGGTATAGATGTGGGCAAGCATAAGGAACGACAAACATAAAACCAAAATTCGAAAAAATGATTAACTTTGCTTTGAAAAACAAAAACAACAAGCAAGAATGATAGAAGTAAAAACGGACATACTTTTAGGCGACTGCAAAGACGTACTAAAACAAATTCCCGACAACAGCATAGACCTTATTTTTACATCTCCGCCTTATGCCGACCAACGCAAAAATACTTACGGTGGAATTGCCCCTGATGACTATGTTAAGTGGTTTTTACCGATTGCCCAAGAACTTTTGCGTGTACTGAAACCGACAGGAACTTTTATTCTGAACATTAAAGAAAAAGTTGTAGATGGCGAGAGAAGTACCTATGTAATGGAGTTAATTTTGGCACTTCGAAAACAAGGTTGGTTTTGGACAGAAGAATTTATTTGGCACAAAAAAAATTCCTACCCCGGAAAATGGTCAAACCGTTTTCGGGACAGTTGGGAAAGACTTTTGCAGTTCAATAAGAACAAAAAATTCAACATGTACCAAGACGAGGTAAAAGTTCCGATTGGTGATTGGGCAAAGGGACGTTTGAAAAACCTAAGCGAAACTGATAAAATTCGTGATAATGCGAAAAATGGCAGTGGTTTTGGTAAAAATATTTCCAATTGGATAGGCAAAGAAACCGTTTATCCTACCAACGTGCTGCATTTTGCGACAGAGTGCCAAAATAAAAATCACCCCGCTGCATTTCCTGAAAATTTGCCTGAATGGTTTATCAAACTTTTTACGCAAGAAGGTGATACTGTGCTTGACCCTTTTGCAGGTTCGGGAACAACGCTAACCGTTGCCCAAAAGATGAAACGCAACTCAATAGGCATAGAAATTTTGCCCGAATATCACGAGATGATGTTGAAAGAAATTGAAACAATTAAACACTTCTTGTTCTGATGCCAACTTTAAACTTAAAAGACGTTACTAAATACGTTGAGCAAAATATAGGTACGTTCCACGCCAAACGCTTAGAAAATCTTGAAAAGTTGAATTTCAGGGAAGTTTTGAAACGTAAAAATCCGTATTTGTTCAAGGCTAAAAATATCTTGACAGCACAAGATTTAGTCAAGAACTTGCTTGATGCTTATTTACAATCACAAGAAGAAACGCTATTTGGCGATTTTTTGGAAGGAGTGGCTATTTTCGTTTGTCAAAAAGTTTTTGGCGGTGTAAAATCAAGAGTTTTGGAAGGCATTGATTTAGAGTTTCCTAAAAACGGGAATTACTACATCATTGAAATTAAATCGGGTCCGAATTGGGGCAATAGCAGCCAAATTAAAAAGATGAAAGACAACTTCAAAAATGCTGAAAAGGCTTTGCTAAAACAGAACAAAAAATTGAAAGTTGTCGCAATAAACGGTTGTTGTTATGGTATTGAAAACCAACCCAATAAAGACGGTTATCAAAAAATTTGCGGACAAGAATTTTGGCAACTCATTTCAGACAGCGACACACTTTACATCGATATTATTGAACCACTTGGACATCAAGCCAAAGAAAAAAACGAAGAATTTTTAAAGGCTTATGCCAAAGTTGTCAATCAATTTACCTTAAAATTTGCCCAAGATTTTTGTGATGACGGGGTAATAAATTGGCAAAGAATTGTGGAATTTAACTCAAAAAAAAACCTAAAGTAGCCAAAATAACAAAGCCAAAAGCAAAGAAAGCAAGTACGAAAAAATAAAAATGTCTGCCCACAACAACATCGGCTTCGTTGCACACGAAGCACGAACAATAAAAGCACTATTAACCAAAATCTACAAAACAGCCCGCTGCATGATGAGGGCTTTCGTTAATTAGGAGGAGGAAGCAATTGATTTTTGCACTATAAAACCCAAATACCCTTCCCCCATCGGGTATAAGTGAACATAGATACGGCTCTACTATTTTGGTACAAGGTGGTTGGTAAGATAGCGCCCGGCTTTTATTGGTTTCATAATGGTAAACCCCCACAATTAGATTGTAAAAATTCTGGTTGTGGGGGTTTTTTAGTGAGTAGGTGGTACAGGGTGTTTGGTTGTTTTGTATGTTTGTGGGGTGGGAGTGTGTAATAGCAACTAAATTGGTTGGACATACAAAATATAAGGGGTGCATAGTACCAATGAGCTTGCTTAGAAAAACAAAGGCAAAGGTAGCAGGCTGCCATTTGGCACAACGTAAATACGTGTATTTATGTACATGCGGCGGAGTAGGAAAACTTCATACAACTGCCGAATTACCGGAAATGCCGCCGGAGGTTGTGCGGTGCAGAGTAACCTACTGTTTGCAGCGTAATAACCTCTAAAAAAACAAAACCCACCCAACAGCAACCACCCGGTTTGTACCAACAAAAAAAGCCAAAATTGCCGGCAGCAGAAAACCCCCTCAGTTATAGCTTTATACCAAACCATCATAAACGGCGGCTATTTGCAGTACAAGGCAATTGGCAGGGTAGTGTTAGCGCAGAGCGGAGTGTGTAACAAAAAGGTGGAA